>NZ_JBHXLV010000255.1:0-8444 GCF_042721685.1 Streptomyces sp. NPDC058459
CGTCCGGGACACCATGCGCTCATGAAGGGTGACCTCTTTTCCAGTGAGCACATGATCCGTCCGGCCGTCGAGCCGGGAATGACGATCGAGAACGGCAAGTGCGTCAAGTACACGGTGGACGGGGAGATGCTGGCCCGCCAGGGGGCGATGATCGCCCACCGGGGCAGCCTCCAGTTCGAGCGCAAGGGCCAGGGCGTGGGCGGCATGCTCAAGCGCGCGATGACCGGCGAGGGACTGCCGCTGATGGTGGTGCGCGGGCAGGGTGAGGCGTGGTTCGCGCACGAGGCGCAGAACTGTTTCATCGTCGAGGTGGAGCCCGGCGACCAGTTCACCGTCAACGGCCGCAACGTGCTGTGTTTCGACTCCTCGCTGTCCTACGAGATCAAGACGGTGAAGGGCTCCGGCATCGCGGGCGGCGGCCTGTTCAACAGCGTGTTCAGCGGGCACGGCAGACTGGGCCTGATCTGCGAGGGCAACCCGCTGGTGATCCCGGTCTCGGAGCAGGCGCCGGTGTACGTCGACACGGACGCGGTGGTCGGCTGGACCGCGAACCTGCGGACCTCGCTGCACCGCTCGCAGTCCATGGGGTCGATGCTGCGCGGCGGTTCCGGCGAGGCGGTGCAGCTGATGCTCCAGGGCGAGGGCGTCGTGGTGGTCCGGCCGAGCGAGGCCACACCGCAGAGTCCACAACAGCACTGATCCCGTACGGGGGTCGCCCGTGCCACCCGGAGTGATCCGCGTCGCACGGGCAACCCCCGTCGCCGTACCGACGTCTTGACCGACGACCGACCACGCCCCGGCCCCCAGTGGACCGGGGCGATCCTTCCGCGTGCTATACGCGTCGCGTATACATGTGGTGTATAGAAAGGTTCACATGTACGGCAAGGCTTTCGCCCCGGAGTACCAGGGCGCCCTGACCACCCTGTCCGTCAATTCCTCACTGACCGAGGTGCTGGCCGAGGGCACCGAGCGGCTGCGGGAGGCCGAGCGGGCCGGGCACGCGGCCGAGGTGGCCCGCTGCGGGCTCGCGGTGGCCGAGGCGCACCGGCGGCTCGGCAGCACGGCGGAGGCGGACCGCGCGTGGAAGGCGAGCTACCGGGCGGCCCGAACGGCCGGGGACACCGCGGCGATGGCCTGGGCGCTGTGGAGCGGGGGCACACTGGCCAGGCAGCGCGGGGCGTTCCCGCTGGCCTGGCGGCTGCTGGGGCTGGCGGCCGAACTCGGCGAGCGGGGCGGCGACATCGTGGTCCGGGGCTACTCCCTGGCCGGGCTCGCGGAGACCGGGCGCATCCAGGGCGACTACGCGGCGGTCGGCCGGCTGCACGAACAGCTGCTGGCGGAGGCCCGCCGGCGCGGGGAGGCCCGGCACACGGTGTGGGCGCTGGAGGGCATCGCGCAGATGCACCGCAACACCGGGGACTTCGACCGGGCGTACGCCCTGTTCGAGGAGGCGGCGGAGATAGCGGACCGCGCTGACGACCGGCGCGGGCACGCCTGGGCGCTGCGCGGGCTCGCGGACATCCTCTCGGCGCGCGACGGCGACACCGGCCGCGCGCTGGAGCTGCTGTCGCGGGCGGAGGAGACCTGCCGGTCGATGAACCTGTCCAGCGCGCTCGCCTACAACCACAAGATGCGGGGCAACGTCTTCTACCGCGCCGGGCGTCATGAGGAGGCGCGGGACCTGTACGGCCTGGCGCTGTCGGAGTTCCGGACGATGGACGAGCCCCGGGGCGAGGCGCTGTCCCGCCTGGGCCTGGCCAAGTCGCTCGCCCGCCTGGGCCGCGATCCGGACGAGACGGCGGCCGAACTGGCCGATCTCGCTTCGGTGTTGGAACGTTCGGGGCTGCGGCACGCGCGGGAGATGGTGGCGCGGGCACAGGCCGAGTTCGCGGCCGAGGCGGAGGGTGCCCGGTGACGGCGGTGTTCCGCGCGGAGCGGAGGCAGACGACCCGGGTCCTGCGTGCAGCGGACGCGCTGGTGCGGCCGGCGCTGCGCGAGGCGGTCGCCGGGCTGCACCCGTGGCTCGCCGAGATGGCCGCGTACTCCTTCGGCTGGAGCGGCGGTGCGGAGGGCGGCGGCAAGGGGGTGCGGCAGGCGCTGGCGGTGCTGGGGGCGCGGGCGGCCGGTGCGGAGGCCGGGGCGGGAGTGCCGGGGGCGGTCGCGGTGGAGCTGGTGCACGCCTTCTCACTGCTGCACGACGACATCATGGACGGCGACGCGACCCGGCGCGGCCGCCCGGCGCTGTGGAAGGCGTACGGCACGGGCCCCGCCGTGCTCGCCGGGGACGCCCTGTTCGCGCTGGCGGTCGGCACCCTGGCCGAGGTGCCGGGCGGGGTGCGGCTGCTCTCCGGCGCGCTGGCCGACCTGGTGCGGGGGCAGGCCGACGACCTGCTGTTCGCCTCCCGGCCGTGGACCGGCCCGGAGGCGGTGACGCCCGAGGAGTACCGGGTGATGGCGGAGGGGAAGACGGGGGCGCTGCTGGGCTGCGCGCTGGCGCTCGGCGCGCTGCTGGGCGGGGCTCCGCGCCCGGTCGCCGACGCGCTGGACCGGGCCGGGCGGCACGCGGGGGTGGCGTTCCAGCTCGCCGACGACGTGCTGGGCATCTGGGGGCGCCCCGAGGTCACCGGCAAGCCGGTGGGCGGGGACCTGCGCGAGGGCAGGAGGACGTACCCGGTGCTGAGCGCGCTCGCCTCACCGGACGGCGCCCGTCTGCGCGGCCTGCTCGGGGCGCCGGGCCGTACGGCCGAGGCGGCGGCGCTGATCGAGGCGGCGGGCGGCCGCACGGCGGCCCTGTCCGAGGCCCGCGCACACATGGCCGCCGCCCGTGCGCTGCTCGACGGGCTGCCGCTGGAGCCGGGCGCGGCGGCCGAGCTGGGCGCCCTGCTGGACTCCCTCGCGGACCGCGAACGCTGAGCCGGACGGCCGGGGCGGCGGCCAGAGACCGCCTGTCGGGCGATACAGGCTGCCTCCGATGCCCGGCCGGCCGGGCAGCGGTCCGGCGCCTGGAGGAGTTGCAGCAGGCCATCGGCTCCTGAACTCACCGCCCTGCGCGGCGCGGTGGGCGACAGGCCCCAGGGACGTGCGGAGGGGGCATGAGTAGCGGTACTCATGCCCCCGCGGGCCGGGTGGCCGGACGATGGGGCGACCGACACCGTCCAGCCTCTGGAGCCCGCCATGACCGCAGTCCACCCCGACCGGACGTCCGTCCGCCGCCCGGTACCGCCCGCCGTGTTCGCCGGCGTGGCCGCCGTGGGTCTGGCAGTGTCGGCATGGGGCGCGCGGGACCGTACGACATGGTTCCTGGAGACCTTCTGGGTGCTGCTCGGGCTGCCGCTGGTGGTGCTCCTGTGGCGGCGCTTCCCGCTCACCGGGCTGCTGTGCGCGCTGCTCACCGGGCACGCCCTGGTGCTGGCGGTCGGCGGCCACTACACCTACGCGCAGGTACCGGCCGGCGACTGGGTGCGGGACACCTTCCACCTGTCCCGCAACCCGTACGACCGCTTCGGGCATCTGACGCAGGGGTTCGTGCCGGCGATCCTGGTGCGCGAGCTGCTCAGCCGGACCTCGCCGCTGCGCGGCAGCCGCTGGCTGGCCCCGCTGACGGTGTGCGCGTGCCTGGCCTTCAGCGCCTGCTTCGAGCTGCTGGAGTGGCTGGCGGCCGTGATCGGCGGGCACGGCGCCGACGCCTTCCTCGCCACCCAGGGAGATGTCTGGGACACCCAGTGGGACATGTTCTGCGCCCTCGTCGGCGCCGTGCTGTCCCTGCTCCTGCTGAGCAGGGTCCACGACCGCGCGCTGGCGGCCCTGACGGCCCCTACCGGACGTCAGTCGGGATCGGGGGACGTGTGACGCAGCCGGGCCCACATGGGCAGGCCGTACCAGCAGACCAGGTACCAGCACACGACGGACCCGACCAGCCACGGCACATAGCCGTCGTGCGTGGCCACCCGCAGGATCAGCAGCAGTGAGCAGGCCATGGTGGCCAGCAGTAGCACCAGGCCGATGAAGGTGAGCGCCCCGGCCAGCCGCACCGCCTGAGGCTTCACCCGGTGCCCGGAGACCAGGCGGTGCAGCGAGACCGGTCCGATGAGAGCGCCGGTCGCACAGGCGCCCAGGACGACGGTGACGATGTAGATGAACTGGTCGACGTGGGACAGCTGGGTGTACTTGGGCTGGAACACCACGGTGAGCAGGAAGCCGAACAGGATCTGTACGCCGGTCTGCGCGACGCGTACCTCCTGGATCAGCTCGCCCCACTTGCGGTCGGCCCGCTCTTCCGCTGTCTCGTCCCGCCCCTGGTGCGGTGCCTGCTCGGTCATGCGATCCCATTATCCGCGTAAACGTTCTTTCAAACTGTTCACCTGTCTGGCCTTGTCGTGTTTGTTCACTCGAAGTAGTGGCCCTCGGCCAGATCGGCGAGAAGGCCGGGCCCGGAGGGCCGCCAGCCGAGGCGTTCGCGGGTCAGGGCGCTGGAGGTGGGGTTGTCCACCCCGGCGAACCGGCCGAGGAACCCGAAGTGCTCCCCAGCCCGCTCCGGCTCCACACTCACCACGGGCACGTCCAGGTGCCGGCCGATGACCTCCGCGAGGTCCCGGAACCGTACCCCCTCCTCGGCGGCCGCGTGCCAGCGCGTACCGGCCGGCGCCTGCTCCAGTACGAGCCGGAAGAGCCGGGCGGCGTCCGGCCGGTGGACGCCGGGCCAGCGGTTGGCGCCGTCCCCGACATAGCCGGCGGCCCCCTTCTCGCGGGCGATCCGGATGAGTTGCGGCACGAAGCCGTGGTCGCCGCGTCCGTGCACGGAGGGCGCGAGCCGCACCACCGAGCCGCGCACACCCCGCTCGGCGAGCGCGACGGCGGCCTCCTCCGACGGCGTGCGGTGGGTACCGGGCACGGGCGCGTCGGCCTCGGTGACGAGGCGGCCCGCCGGGGCGATTGCGGTGCCGGAGGTCACCACGAGCGGTCGGCCGGAGCCCGCCAGCGCCGCCCCCATCGCCTCGATGGCCCGCAGGTCGGTGGCGCCGGCCGCGTCGAAGTCGGTGAAGTCGTGGACGAAGGCCAGGTGGATCACGCCGTCGGCGCCGTCCGCCGCGCGGGCCAGGCCCTCGGGATCGTCGAGGCCGCCCCGGAACACCTCGGCGCCCGCCTCCTTCAGCGCGCCCGCGCCGTCGTCCGAGCGGGCCAGGCCCACGACCTCGTGTCCGGCGCCGATCAGTTCGGGCACCACGGCGGAGCCGATGAACCCGGTGGCCCCGGTAACGAAAACACGCATGGTGACGCTCTCCTCGGATGGTCGGTGGAAGTGCCTCCATCGTCGGCCGGGCGGACCGCACCCGTCCAAGGCTTCTTTCGCATGGCGCAATACGCTCCGGGCATCACCGCTGCTCCACCGGGTGCCATAGGCTGGAGCGCATGTCCGACTTCGCGGATCTCGACCTCCGGCTGGTCAGGTACTTCACGGTCGTCGCCGGGCACCGGCACTTCGGCCGCGCGGCGGCCGCCCTGCACATCACCCAGCCCTCGCTGAGCCGCCAGGTACGGCGGCTGGAGCGGGAGCTCGGCGTCGAACTGCTCGACCGCACGCCGCAGGGCACCCGGCTCACCGAGGCGGGCGAGGTCTTCCTGCCGCGCGCCGAGGCCCTCCTGCTGGCCGCCCGGCAGGCGGCGACCGAGGCACGGGCCGCCGCCGAACCCACCCGGATCACCGTCGGCTACACCACGGGCGTGCTGGTCACGCCGGCCGTACGGGAACTTCGGCGCCGGTTCCCGGACGCGGACGTGCGCACGGCGTACACGCGCTGGCACGAGGCGCGGGACGCGCTGCTCGGGCACCGGATCGACGCGCTGGTGGCCCGGCTGCCGTTCGCCACCGACGGGCTGCGGGTGAGCGTCCTCTACGACGAGCCTCGCGTGGTGGTGGTCCCGCTGGACCACCGGCTGGCGGGCAAGGAGTCGGTCACCTTGGACGACATCGCCGACGAGCCCCTCCCCCGGGTCCCGGACCCGCTGTGGGACGCGTTCTGGCGGATCGACCCGCGCCCGGACGGGCGGCCCGCGCCGGACGGGCCGTTCATCGGGGATATCGAGGACAAGTTCGAACTGGTCGCGTCCGGCCAGGCGTTGGCCATCGTGGCGGCTGCTCCAGGGATGCCGGCGCGGCCCGATCTGGTCGCGATCCCGCTGCACGGAGTCGAGCCGTGCCATGTGGCGCTGGCGACGCGCGCGGGCGACAGCGGCCGCCTGCTCGCGGCGTTCCGGCGCTGCGCGGAGTCGCACCTGACCGGCGCCGAGCAGTGAGTCAGGGCGCCGACCGGGCCTGTACGAGCGGCCCGTAGCGGTCGGCCACCTCGTCCGGGCCGCTCCCGCGCGGGTACGGGCCGCGAGGAATGCCGTACCTGACGCCGACCCCGAGGAGCGCGGCGACGGCCAGTTCGGCGCGCAGGCCCGCGTCGGGGCTGCCGAGCCGGGCGGTGAGGCGGGCGGCGACCTGGGCGGGGAGGTCGGCGCGCGGGATGTCGCCTCGGTCGCCGTGCGGCGGGACGAAGGCGATGCGCGGCAGCGGGTCGGCGACCTGGTCCCGCCAGCCAGCCGGCCAGGCAGGACCAGGTGCCGCCCGAGGCCGGCGAGGGGCGCGTCGAGGAGGTCGTGGGCGCCGGTGTCGAAGGACATGACGCGGGCGGACAGAGAGTCCTTGTCGCCGAAGCACTTCCGCGGCAGCGGCGGGCGGATCCCGGCCCGTCGGCGACGGCCTTGAGGGTGCTGTCGGCATGCGCTTGCCGGGCCCGGCTCTACCGGCGCCGTGAGCGGGGGCGACGTGCCTCAGTCGCGGTGGGCCTCGCTGCGGGCATGCAGGGCGCGGGCCGCGCGGGGGCCGAGCCAGCGCTTGAGCCGGCGCAGCGGTTCGAGCTGCCCGGCGGCCTTGTCGAGGCCGTAGTAGAGCTGCGGCGGGACATGGGGCAGCAGCGGGGAGTGGCGCTGGCCGAGCAGGGCGAACATGCGGTGCGGAGGCAGATCGATGTAGCGGGGCAGGCTCTCGTACCAGCGGGCGCTGTAGCGGGCGGCGCTCTGCGCGGACAGCAGCTCGGTGCGGCGCCGCCTCTCGTAGTCGGTGAGGGCGTCGGGCAGGGCCGGGTGCTCGCCGAGGGCGCCGGCGAGGCACATGGCGTCCTCCAGGGCGAGGGTGGTGCCCGCGCCGATGGAGTAGTGGGTGGTGTGGGCGGCGTCGCCGAGCAGGACGAGGCGGTCCGTGTGCCAGGTGCGGTTGGTGAGGGTGCGGAAGTTCAGCCAGGGGACGCTCGCGCCGTCGCTGGTGCGGCCGATGAGTGGGTGGCCGTCGAGGAGGCGGGCGAAGAGCTTTTCCAGCAGGGCGAGTCCCTCGCCCTCGTCGGCGCGGTGCGGGCCGAGGCCGGTGAGGGTCTCCGGTGAGCACTCGATGACGCAGGTGCTGTGTCCGGCGTCGTACGGGTAGCCGTAGGCCCAGATCCAGCCGTGCTCCGTCTCGACGAAGGCGAAGGTGAAGGCGTCGAAGACCTTGGTCGTGCCGAGCCAGAGGAAGTGGTTACGGCCGTGTGTGACCTGGGTGCCGAGTGCGTCCGCGTACCGGGTGCGCAGGGCGCTGCCGATGCCGTCGGCGGCCACCACCAGGTCGGCTCCGGCGGGGAGTTCGGTGATCTCGCTCTCGAACTCCAGCCGTACGCCCAGGGTCCGGGCGCGCTCGGCGAGCAGTTCGAGGAGGCGGTGGCGGCCGATGCCGAAGCCCCGGTCCCCCGGCTGCCGGGTGCTCGCGTCCCGCACATGGGCGACGCCCTCGTTCCAGTGGACCGAGTTCTCCGCGATGGCGTCCGCCGACTCGGGGTCGTGGGCGCGCAGCCGGTCCATCAGCCCCTGCCAGTAGGTGACGCCCCAGCCGTAGGTGGAGCCCTCGGGGGCGCGTTCATGGACGGTGATGTCGTGGGACGGGTTCCGCCGCTTGAGCAGAATGGCGAGGTACAGGCCCGCGGGCCCGCCTCCGACGCAGACGACCTTCACGCACACACCCCTGGAAGTCACCGGAAGTAGTCGGTCAGCCTCGCAGGGTAGCAGTGCCGGGGCGCGACCGGGCCCGGAGGGCTCCGGCGGTGGCGATCAGGCGGTGCCGGTCAGGCGGTGGCGGTGCGGCACTCCGGGTGGCCCCAGCCCTGCGCGTTCTTGGCGATGGACTCGCCGGCCGCGTAGGAGCGGCCGCACAGGCAGCGACCGGCGAACTTGGCCTTGATGGTCCGCGCGGAAGCGGAAGCCGACGCGGATGCCGGTGCCGAACCGCCGCCGGCACGCCTGGGCGCCTTGCGGCGGGCCGGGGCCGGGGTGTCGGGCGAGGGCGGTGGCTCGGGTGAGCCGTGGGCGCTGCCCGCTGCCTCCTGCACCACGGCGGCCTGGCTGGCGGCGCGGTCCGCGAAGTCGTTCAGCGG
>NZ_JBHXLV010000256.1:0-8438 GCF_042721685.1 Streptomyces sp. NPDC058459
CTCCTGTTCCTGCGGGACCGCTGCCGCCGCGATCAGCCCGCGTTCTCCCGCAGAGCGAGGCCCATGCGCGCCGCGAGGGCGGTGGCCAGGGACGCGATGGTCGGGTGCTGCCACACGAAGTTGCTCGCCAGACGGACCGCGAGGTCGGCGTCGAGACGAATGCGCAACTCGGTGGCGAGGAGCGAGTCGAAGCCCAGGGACTTGAGGGGGGTGTCCGGATCGAGGGTGGCGCTGCCGGTGCGCAGGATGGCCCGGATGTGGTCCGCGAGGTAGCTCTCCAGGGCGTTCTGGCGGGCGATGCCCGCGGGCAACGCCTCCAGCCGGGCGCGGACGTCCCGCGAGCCGCCTTCCGCCCGCTCCGGCTCCGCGTGAGCGGCGTCCGGTGCGTTCGGTGTGTCCGGGGCCAGGTGGGCGAAGAGGCTGGAGTCCGCGGCCTGCCGGGGAATCCAGGTCCGCGGCGCTCCGGGGATGACGGCCGTCCGGACCCTCCGGTGGGTGAGCAGGCTGTGCAGCGCCTCCAGACCCCGGCGGGTGGGGATCGTCTCGTAGCCGCGCCCGGCGAAGTCCATGGCCTGTCCCGTCTCTCCCCAGGGACCCCAGTCGACGGCCAGCGTGGGCGAGCCGTTGCGGTTGCGCCACTGGGCGAAAGCGTCGAGCCAGGCGTTGGCCGCCGCGTACGCGCCCTGGCCGGCGTTGCCCAGCAGGCTGCTCATCGAGGAGTAGACGACGAACCAGTCCAGGGGCTGTCCGGCGGTCGCCCGGTGCAGATTCCAGGCCCCGGTGACCTTGGGTGCCCATACGCGCTCGAGCTGGTCGTCGCGGATGGTGTTCAGGGCGGCGTCGTCGAGGACCATGGCGCAGTGCACCACCCCGCGCAGCGGCAACCCTCCCTCGGTGGCGGCCGCCACGAGCCGTTCGGCGGTGCCGTGCTGCGAGATGTCGCCCAGTACGACCGTGGTGTCGCCGCCCAGGTCGCCGATGGCGCGGGCGGTCTCCGGTGACGGGGTGCGGCGGCCGTTGAGGACGACCCGGCCCGCTCCCTGCGCGGTCAGCCAGCGGGCGGTGGCCAGGCCGAGACCGCCGAGCCCTCCGGTGATGACGTAGGCGCCGTCCGCGTGCACGACGGCCGGCCCGTCGGGGTCCACCGCGACGGTCTCCCCCTCGTCGGGGACCGTCAGCACGATCTTGCCCGTGTGTCCGGCACGGGCCATCAGGCGGAAGGCGTCGTCCGCGTGGTCCAGCGGGTACTCCGTGCACAGCAGCGGCTTGAGGCGGTCCGCGGCGATGTGCGCCATCACGTCGCCCAGCATCTCGTGCAGCAACTCCGGTCGGCGCCGCTGGAGTTCGATGAGGTCGACCGTGCTGAACGTGATGTTGTGGCGCAGCGGACCGAGTCCCAGGGGGGCGTCGGCCATGATGTCGCGTACGCCGAGTTCGACGAAGCGGCCGAAGGGGCGCAGGCTCTGCAGGCCGGCGCGGACGGCCGGTCCGGCGAGGGAGTTGAGGACCACGTCGACTCCCTCGCCGTCGGTGGCCCGGCGGGTCTGCGGGGCGAAGTCCAGGGAGCGGGAGTCCATGACATGGCGGACCCCCATCCCGCGCAACTGGCGCCGCTTCTCCTCCGAGCCGGCCGTGGCCAGGACCTCCGCGCCCAGGAGCCGGGCGACGGCGATCGCCGCCCTGCCGGTGCCCCCCGTCGCGGAGTGGATCAGTACGCGCTCGCCCGGGGCCAGTCGTGCGACGTGGCGCAGGGCGTACCAGGCGGTCAGATACGCCGTGGGCAGTCCCGCCGCCGCCGCGGGCCTCAGCCCCGGCGGTACGGGGGCCACGGCGGTGGACGGGACCGTGACGAAGGACCCGAACGCGCCCCCTTCCAGCTGAACGGCGAGTACGTCGTCCCCCGGACGGAGGTGATCCACGCCGGGGCCCACGGCGGAGACCACGCCCGCGCACTCGAAGCCGATGCGGTAGGCGGTCTCCGGCTGGGAACCGAGCATCCCCAGTGAGGTCAGGGCGTCACGGAAGTTGACGCCCGCGGCCCGCACGCGCACCTCGACCTCTCCCTCGGCAGGCCGACGGCGGCCCGTCGAGACCAGTTCGAGGCTGTCGGGATCGCCGAACTGCCCGACGCGCAAGCGGAATCCGTCGTCCCCGAAGCGCACGGTCCGGGTGGTGCGGGCCGTGCTCTCGGCCGCGGTGACGGGAGACCGGTCGAGGCGCGCGACGTACCGGACCCCGCCGCGCAGCGCCACCTCGTCCTCGGGCGCGTCGGCGAGCAGCTCGGCGGCCAGGGTGTGCAGCCCGCGCCGGTCCGGATCGGTGTCCACGAGGGTGGGACGGAGATGCGGCCGTTCGACCCCCAGCACGCGGGCCACCCCGCGCACCGCGCTGTGGGCCGGGTGCCCGGCTTCGTTCACCGTGACGGCGTACGCGTGCCGGGTGGCCACGTACAGCCGCCACGGCTCACCGTGTTCGTCGGCGGCCTGAGCCAGCGCGAGCAGCCGCCGCGCGCGTTGCTGCGCGCCTTCCACGGGGTCGGTGGTGTCGGCGGAGGGGATGCCGGACAGGAGGACCACGGCGCGCCAGGAGTCGTCTCCGGAGGTGAGGTGCCGGCCGAACACCTCGCCCAGCGAGGCGAGCCCCTCCGCGTCCAGGGGCATGTCCCGCACGTGCACCCTCGCACCGGTGGAGCGCAGCTGATCCGCCAGGTTCTCGGCCTCGCCGTCGCCCTCGCCGATCACCAGCCAGTCTCCCGGCGCGGTCCGCCGGGCGTGCGGCGGGGACGCGCGATGCCAGCCGAGTTCCATGAACCACTGGTCGACAGCTGCCGCCCCGGCGGGCGCGCTCCGCTGGAAGCGCACGTCGTCGAGGGCGAGGACGGGGTGTCCGCGGACGTCCAGGGCGCGGACGTCGCCGACGAGGGTCGAGCCGTCGTTCTCCGTGACCGAGGCGTGGACGTGCGTGGCGAGCGCGGGGTCGCCGAGGACGCGTACGGCTCCGACCCCGACCGGCAGGATCGGCGCGGGTGTGCTGTCCTCACCGACCCCCGCGACGACCAGTTGCAGGCACAGGTCGAGGAGGACGGGGTGGACGCTCAGCGCGGGGGCGGGCGCGGCGGCGGTGCGGGGCAGGTGGACGCGGGCCCAGTAGGTGTCCCGGCGTTCGGTGGTGCGCAGTGCGGTGATGCCGGTGAAGGCGGGGCCGTGCTCCAGTCCGCAGGCGCGCAGCCCGGCGTAGAGGGTTCCGGGATCGAGGGCGACGGGGTGCCGGTGCTTCAGCTCGGGGACGGACGCGGCGCGGGTGTCGGGGGGCGCGAGAGTGCGGCGGGCCACGGCCGAGGCGTGCAGTTGCCATGAGCCGTCCGGGGCGGGCGAGTGCACCTCGCAGGTCGCCTGATCGCCGTCGGTGAGGGTGACGGTCGTGCTCAGTTCGGTGTCGTCGTCCAGGGGCAGCAGGTCGTGGAAGGTGATGTCCACGAGTTCCACGTCGGGAGCGGCACCGGCGAGGGCGGTGACCGCGGCGGTGTGCAGCAGGGCACAGAATCCGGCGCCGGGCAGGACGGGGGAACCGTGGACGCGGTGGTCGTCGAGCCAGGGCAGGTGCCGGGCGGGAGCGGTGGCGTGCCAGTTGTGCCGGACCGGGACACCGGGGATCACGGTGTGCCTGCCGGGCAGGGCGCCGTCCGCCCGGGGTACCTCCGGTGCCGCCGTGTCGCCGGCCCAGTGGGGGATGCGGTCGAAGGTGGTCGTGGGCACGTCGGCCAGGTGACCGTCGCCGCACGGGGACGTCCAGTCGACGGTGCCGCCGTGGCAGTGGAGGGCGGCGAGCTGCGTCCGGAAGGTGCCCAGTTCGTCCTGCGCCCGGCGGAGTGTGGGCAGCACGACGGCGTGGGGAACCAGAGGGGCCAGGCTGTCGCCCAGCGACTGGGCGACCACGGGGTGGGGCGAGATCTCGATGAACACCTGGTGCCGGTCCTGGGCGGCGGCGGTCACGGCGGGGTGGAAGCGTACGGGTCGCCGGAGGTTGTCGCACCAGTACGCGGCGTCGAGCACAGGCTGCTGCCGCGGGTCCTCGGTCACGGTGGAGTAGAACGGGATGCGGGGCGGACTGGGGACGAGGTCCGACAGCCCTCGGCGCAGATCCGCCAGCAGCGGGTCCACGTAGGGGCTGTGGGACGCGACGTCCACCGCGACGGGAGCGGCGGGGATGCCACGCTCGTCCCAGTGGCCGATGAGACGCATGATCTGCTCCGGGTCGCCGGAGACCACACTGGCCTCGGGCGCCGCCAGGACGGCCACGGACACGCGGTCGGCGTCCGCGTCGACCAGAGCGGCCTCCACCGCGTCCCGTCCCAGGCCGACGCTGGCCATGGCGCCCGTGCCGGCGATCCGGTCCAGCAGCGCCGAGCGGCGGCAGATCACCCGCACGCCGTCGGCGAGGGTGAGGGCCCCGGCCACCACCGCGGCGGCGACCTCGCCCATGGAGTGGCCGATCACCGCGGCGGGACGGACGCCGTGCGCCTCCCAGGCCGCCGCCAGCGAGATCTGCAGCGCGAACAGCACCGGCTGGACGCGTGGGCACCCGGTGACCGGCTCACCGGCCCGGACCAGGTCCAGGACGGAGAAGCCCGCCTCCTTGCGGATCAGGGTGTCCGCCTCGGTGAGGGCCTTCCTGAACGCGTCGTCCTGCTCCAGGAGTTCCCGGCCCATGCCGGCCCACTGGGAGCCCTGGCCGGAGAAGACCCACACGGGCAGGCGGGGCGCGGTCACGTCGGCGGCACCGGCGACCAGGGCGGGCGCGGGCAGGCCGTCGACGAACAGCCGCAGCGCCTCGGTGGTCTCGGCGCGGGACCGGGCGACGACCGCGAGCCGGCCACGACCGGGACTGCGCCGCAGGGCGAGGGTGTGGGCGACGTCCCGTAGCGGGACGGTCGCCCCTTCCGTCTCCAGCCAGGCGGCCAGCTTCCCGGCGGCTTCCGGCAGCGCCCGGTGTGATCCGGCCCCGAGCAGGATCACCTCCGGTGGCGCCTGCCGGGGACGGCGTGGGGCGGGCAGGCCGGTGCGGCGGGCGGGCGGGGGCTCCTGGAGGATCACATGGGCGTTGGTGCCGGAAAAGCCGAACGAGGACACCGCCGCCAGCCTGACCGGTTCCCTGCCGGGCCACGGGGTGCTCTCGCGCGGCACGAACAGACGGGTGCCGTCGGCGGCGATGGCCGGGTTCCAGCCGGTGAAGTGCAGGTTGGCGGGGATGGTTCCGTGCCCGAGGCACAGCACGGTCTTGATGAGCCCGGTGATGCCGGCGGCGGGTTCCAGATGGCCCAGGTTGGTCTTGACCGAGCCGAGCGCGCACGGGGAGAGTCCATGGCCGTACACGGCGGCGAGACTCGCGAACTCCACGGGGTCCCCCAGCGGCGTGCCCGTGCCGTGCGCCTCGATCAGGGAGACGCGGGCCGGGTCGACGCCGGCCCGCCCCAGCGCGGCGCGGTAGAGGGACTGCTGCGCTTCGGCGGAGGGGGCGGCGAGACCGTCGGAGCGGCCGTCCTGGTTCACCGCGGTCCCCCGGACGACGGCGAGGATGCGGTCACCGTCGCGGCGGGCGTCGGGCAGCCGCTTGAGGACGACGGCGCCGCAGCCCTCGCCGCGGACGAAGCCGTCGGCAGCGGCGTCGAAGGTGTGGCAGCGTCCGGTCGGGGACAGCATGCCCATCCGCTCGAAGGACCGGGTGACGCGCGGCGCCAGCATGAGGGTGACACCGGCGGCCAGGGCCAGGTCGCACTCCTGCCGGTGCAGTGCCTCGCAGGCCAGGTGGAAGGCGACCAGGGACGAGGAGCACGCCGTGTCCAGGGCGATGCTCGGGCCGTGCAGACCGAGGAGGTAGGAGATCCGGCCGGCGGCGACGCAGTGACCGTTCGTCAGGATGGAGCCCTCGAGTTCCCTGGGCTGTCCGGCCAGTTGGTCCATGTAGTCCTGGTAACTCAGTCCGGCGAACACGCCGGTCGCTGAGCCGGAGAGCCGGTCGGGAGGCAGTCCGGCGTGTTCCAGGGCCTCCCAGACGACCTCCAGCAGGAGCCGGTGCTGGGGGTCCATCACGTCGGCCTCGCGGCCCGCGACACCGAAGAAGTCCGCGTCGAACCCCGAGACGTCCCCGAGGTATCCGCCCCGGAGCGCGGAGGACGCGCCGGCGGCCGGCTCGCGCCCTCCGCCCCCCGTCCGCCGACCGGCCGGTGGCGGGCCGACCGCGTCCCGTTCCTCCATCAGCAGACGCCACAACGCGGCCGGGGAATCGACGTCTCCGGGGAGGCGGCATCCCATGCCGATGACGGCGATGGGCCCGGTCGCCGGCCGGGGACCGTGCTTGTCGTTGGCCACAGAAGTCTCCTTGTCACTGCACGAGTTGTCACTGCAGGAGTTGTCACTGCACGAGGGGCGGGGGAACGCGCGGGGTGCCGAGGTGCGACGGCGGACTCGTGCGTGAGGGCGGAACCGCAGGGACGAGCCGCGGAGCGGCGGACAGCTGCGGATCAGACGTCCGCACTGCCCAGCAGGATCGCGCTCTTCACCCCGCCCAGTTGGTAGTTGAAGGTGAAGGCGTAGTCGAAGTCGAGGGGGCGGGACACCGTCCCGGGGACCGGGTCGAACGTCAGGTGAGCAGCGGGCTGCTCGCAGTTGGCGGTGGGGCAGACCTGGCTGTTCCGCATCATCAGCAGGGTGAGGGCCACTCCGAGGCAGCCCGCCGGAGCACCGTTGTGCCCGAAGCATCCCTCCTGCGAGGTCATGAGGAGGTCGGACGACGCGGAGCCGTACAGCTCCTTGATCGCGTTCGACTCGAAGGCCGTGACGACCACGTTGCCGTCACTGCCTCCGTGGATGTAGGGCACCTGGCCGATGTCCCAGGTGTCACCGAGGCAGCCGCGGGCCGCCGCCACGAGGGCCCGGCCGCTTTCGTCGCTGGCCAGCGGGTTGGAGAGGCCGTCCCGCGTGGTGACCTGCGACAGGACCTGGCCGTAGGGGCGGGCGTCCCGGGCGAAGGCGTGCTCCCGGCTCTCGATCACGAGCGTCACGGACCCCTCACCGTGGTTGATGCAGTCGGCGCGTTCGTCGTACGGACGCATCAGCGCGTCGAACGACGGCAGCAGGCTGGGCATGTCCTCGGAGCGCATGGCGTCGTACGCCTTCTGGGCGCCGCTCAGGAGGCGCTGGATGTTGCGGATCATCGTGACGCTGAAGACGTCGACCCCGGTCACCACGGCGATGTCGGTCTCACCGGCGGCGATCATGCCGAGCGCGTTGCCGACCTGCACCGCGGACGAGGCACAGCCGCACGAGACCGTGAAGTTCGCGCCCCTGGACCGGGTGAGCGCGCCCTGCACCAGGGCGACGTCCGACGGGGTGACGGCCTGCTCCGCCGCGACGAACATCTCCAGCGCCTCGGCGACGGGATAGGTCGCCGGGTCGGCGCGCAGCACGGCGAGGTAGCTGTCGATGTTGGCGTCCACCCCGCCCCGGCCCACCAGGACGGCTGCGTCCTGCAGATCGCTCCGTACATCGAGGCCGGCGTCGAGGCACGCCTGCGAGAGGGAGACCAGCCCGAAGCGGTGGGCGTCCGTGTAGTGGCGGGAGAAGAACTCCGGAATGCCCGGCACGCGCTCCTCGAACACGGCCGGCGGCAGGGTGACGCCACCGAAGTAGACGCCCTTCTTGACCAGGCAGGACGTCCCGGTGGAGGCGACGCTCCAGAGGTCGTCGGCGGTGAAGACCGGGTCTTGCGGACCGGGGAGACAGAGTCCGATCCCGGTGACGACGGCGTCCCGCGCACGGGCGCCGGCGCGCCGCCTCACGAGGTGCTCGCACGTGACAGTGTGTCGGTCATGGGTGTTCCCTTCGACGGGTGGGGCGCACGAGCGCCCGGCTATTCGGCCACGTAGGTGCGGCGGGACCAGCGGTAGACGGGAAACTCCACTCCCTCGTGGACGGAGTACAGGCCCGAGAACTCGAAGTGCTCGTATGCGTTGCCGCACAGGATCTTCACCTTGGGTTCGAACTCCAGGGATCTCACTTGCCATACGTCGGGAAGCGCGATCCAGGTCGGGCCGCCTCGCAGGAGCACGGAAAGGGAATTCGATGCCTGAGGCTCCGGTTTCCTGCTGTCGCCGTTGTCCACCGAATTCTCCTGCTCTCTCGTGAGCGGGGTGGGAAAAACCGGGGGGAGGGTCCATCGCGATGCCGCGGAAAAGGACCGGCAGAGAGAATTGATGAAAGCGGAGATCAACATGGCGACCTGCCAGGAAAGGGGCCGGGTACTGGCGCGGGGCAGGGCACTCACAGCGGTCGGGACGGCGAGTGCCCTGCGCGCTCACCGCCCGCCGGACCTGGGGAGGGGGCGGCTCCGGCGGGCGGCGGGGGCCCGCGGACCCCCGGCCCCCCCGGGGGGGCGGGCGC
>NZ_JBHXLV010000257.1:0-6466 GCF_042721685.1 Streptomyces sp. NPDC058459
TAGCCGCGTTGTACGAGCCCCATCCGGTGGTGAAGTCCCAGCCGGTGGCGGCGGAGTAGGCGCCGTTGCTGCCGCTCGTGATGTCGTGGAATCCGGTGCCGTTCGCCGCGTAGAGGGCGGGGTTGGCGAAGCCGAGGTTGGCCTTGCCGGCCGCTGTGGCCTGCTGGTTGTACAGCGCGGCGAACGCCGCCCATTCGGGTGCGGCGGCGCTGGTGCCGCCGACCGAGGACCAGGAACCCTGCGAGTAGATCGAGACGCCGGGGCTGGGGTTGGCGTGGGCCGCGACGTCCGGCACCTGACGGAAGCCGCCGCCGGCGCTCTTCTGTACGGCGGTCTGCCAGCTGGGAATCCTGAACACGGAGGACTTGCCGCCGCCGCCCCCGGCCCAGGCCACCTCCCTGCTCCAGGCGTTGGAGGAGGTGACGGTCAGCTTGGTGCCGCCGACGCCGGTGACGTACGGGTCGCTGGCCGGGAAGTCGACGGAGGTGCGGCCGTCGCCGGCGTCGTCGGAGCCGTTGTCACCGGAGGCCGCGTAGAAGCCGAGGCCCTGGGCGGCGCCCGACTTGAAGACGTTGTCCACGGCGTTGATGTTGGAGCTGGTGCGGGCACTCTCGGCGGCGCCCCAGCTGATCGAGGTCGTCGGGATGCCGCTGTCGACGATGGCCTGGTAGGTGTCGACCTCGCCGGCGTCGGAGTTGGGGCCCTCGAAGACGGTGACGTTCGCCTTCGGGGCGATGGCGTGCAGGACCTCGATGTCCAGCTCGACCTCGACCTGGCCGTCACCGAGCGGGCCCGAGCCGCCGTCCACCTTCTTCACTGTCGGGGTGGGCGAGTTGAGGCCGTAGTTGCTGTCGTACTTGGTGATGTTGGACTGCTGGAAGCCGTCGAACTCGATCAGTGCGATCTTCTGGCCGCTGCCGGTGTACGTGCCGGAGACGTTGTAGCCGCCCTTGAGCTGGGCCGGGGTGTAGCCGCCGCCGGGCCCGTTGTGGGGGGTGACGGTGGAAGGCGCCTGGTGGTGCAGGTGGACGCGGTTGTTGAGGCCGGCCACGTCGCTGACGAGGGAGGCGATGGCGCGGGGCAGGGTCGGCGCGGCGTCGTTGGCGTAGAACGAGCGCCCCGAGGCGGCGTCCTTCCAGGTCGACAGTCTGGTGCCGAAGGCCTTCTCCAGCTGGGCGGCGGTGCCGCTGGCGTCGACCAGCAGGTTCCCCGAGTGGGTGGCCCTGACGGTGAGCCCCTGCGCCCGAAGGTAGTCCTTGAGCTGCGTGACCTCGGCGTCGGTCCTGCCGAAGCGGGCCGCGAACTGGTGCTTCGTGAGGTAGTGGCCGTAGGAACTCGACTTCGGGTCGCTGACCTTGGCGACGAAGGTGTCGAGTGCCTTCGCGTTTCTCGGGGTCAGGCTGATCGCCACCGATATCCGCTTGCCGGCGGCGACCCTGCCGGTGCGGACAGCGTTCTTGCCGAGGCCCTTCAGGACATCTCCGGTGACGGCCGCGCGCGTCGAGTGCGGCTGGGGGGTGCCGGCGGCGTAGGCGGCGGGGACTGCGGCGGCGAGCAGGGCCGGCACGGCGACCAGACCGACCAGTTTCAGACGTGACTTCACAGAGGTCCTCCGGAGAGCGTGGGGTGGTGGTGTTCCGGAAGGGGAACGTGCTCCAAGGTTGGAACACCGGCCCGCCCCGCATAAGCGGGGGAACCCTTGCTTCACGTGTTAACCAGGGATGTCACATCAACGGCGTGTGTCGAGCGCGCGGGGAATCCGGACTCGGCCGGACTGACTGAACGTCACCGCCTGCGTGACGGGGCTGACTTGGGCATCGTCCACGGATTCCACCGCCGCCCCCGATGCGATCACGGCGACCGCCATCGCATGCGCGAGCGCGGTGCGCGAGTGGACCCCGAACTTGCGGTAGACCCGCGACAGGGCGCCTTCCACCGTCTTGACGCTGATGAACAGCTCGGCGGCGACTTCCCGGTTGGTGGCCCCGCCGCCGACCAGTCCGGCGATCCTGGCTTCCGTGGGGGTGAGTTCGGGCCGGCCCGCGCCTGAATCACCGCTGCGCTCTCCGGCCTCAAGCCGAGCCAGTTCGTCCCTGGCCCGCGCCGCCAGCGGAGCGGCGCCGATCCGCGTCGCGGTCTCCAGCGCCTCGCCGAGGGCCGTCCGCGCGGCGGCCCTGTGCCGCGAGCGGCGCTCGACCGCGCCGAGCGCGATCAGCGTGCGCACCAGTTCCACGGGCAACGGAAGCCGGCGCAGGCGGTCCACGGCGGTACGCAGCCGTACCGCCCCCTCCTTCGCCCGGCCGAGCCCCGCCTCACGCAGCCCCTCCGCCCGTTCGAGAGCCGCCAGTACGCTTCCGGGCTCGTCGGCGGACAGACGCGTGCGGGCCTCGCCGATCACCGCCCCGGCCGCTTCGGACTCGCCGAGGACGACCAGGGCCTCGGCCAGGTCGCTGTACCAGTGCAGCAAGGGCGGGTCGGCGGCGGACATCGCCTCGCCGAGTTCCCTGACGCGTTGCAGCGCCTCGACAGCGGCGGCCGCCCCCCTGGGGTCACCGGCGAGCAGTTCGGCCTGTCCGAGCACCCCCAGCGCGCGCAGCAGGAACAGCCGGTCGCCGTCCGCCTCCGAGGCCCGTACCGCCTGCTCGGCGAGGTGCCGGGCCTCGTCGGCGGTGCCGCCCGCGGTGGCCGCGAGCGCCGCCGCGTACAGTGCGGGAGCCGCCTGCAGGCCCGTCTCGTCCGAGGCGCGCGAGCAGCGGGCGGCGGTGCGCAGCGCCTCCCGGCAGTGCCCGGAACGCACCTGGATACGCGTCAGCGCCACCAGTGTCGCCATGACCTCCTCGACCCCGGCGAACTCGCCGATCTCCGCGAGGAGCCGGGCGACCTCCACCTGAGCCTCGGTCACCCGGTCGGAGTCCAGAGCGAGGATCGCCCGCATCCGGATCAGGCCCCAGCTCTCCGGACCGGCGCCCGCGCCCCCGACCAGCGCGAGCGCCTCCTCCAGCGCGGCGTCGGCGGCGGCCGGCTCCCCGGCCAGGGACCGCACCCGGGCGAGGGTGGCGAGTGCCCCGATCCGGGTGTCCGTGTCGTGGGCACGGGCCGCCTGCCGGGCAGCGCGCCGGGCGTGCCGGGCCGCCTCCGCCAACTCCCCGCACAACAGGCCGCGTACCGCCGCCCAGTGGTGCAGCCATGCCTCGGTCTCCGGGTCGCCGTCGGCGTCCCGGAGCCCCTCCTCGATCAGACTGTGGGTGCCCTCCAGCGCCTGTCCGGCATTGCGCAGCAGGATCAGCCGGGCCCGCACCCGCTGCCGCGCGGAACCCGACTCGGCGAGGACGGCCCCGGCCGCCTGTCCCGCCTCCTCCAGCTGTCCGGCGTCGCACGCGTACTCGGCAGCGGCCAGCAGTCGTTCGGCGCGGTCCGCGGCGCGGTCGCCGGGAGTGCGCCGGGCCGCGAACCCGGCCAGTTCGAAGGCGGTGTCGGGTGCGCCGTGGCGGCGTGCGTGCTCGGCCGCGGACATCAGCGTGCGGGCGGTGGCCTCGTCCTCGTGCGGGGTGGCGAGAGCGAGGTGACGGGCGTGTTCCACCGGCTCGGTGACGGCAGGGGCGAGGAGGGCGTGCGCCTGCCTGCGGCCGTGCTCCGTGGCATCGGCATAGACGGCGGCCCGGAGCATCGGATGCCGGAAGCGGATCGTCCCGCCGGCGTCGGCCGCCGCGACGCCGAGCCGTTCGGCCTCCGCCAGGTCGGCCGCGGGGTCGCGGAGCCCGGCGGCACGCAGCAGAGTGAGGCTGGGGCGGGCGGCGGCGCTGGTGACGAGGAGGGTGTGCCGCGCCGGCTCCGGCAGCGTACGCACCTGGTCCAGCAGCAGGGTGCGCAGCCTCCGGGACACCGGCAGCGCCCGGCCGAAGCCGACGGGTCCGCCGTCGCGCCGGGCCTCCCACGCCAACTCCCGTGCGTACCAGGGGTTCCCGCGAGCGGCGTCCTGGATGGCCCGCAGTACCGCCGGCGGCGGGTCGGCACCGAAACCGGCGCGCACGAGATCGGCCACCTCGCCGTCCGCCAGCGGGGGCACCGCCACCTCCACGGTTCCCGGAGGGCAGCAGCGCAGCCGCTCGGGCTGCTCACCGTCCGCCACCCGCTCGGCCGCCACCATCCGTACGCCGAGGCCCGCGACGCGGCGGACGGCGAAGGCGAGCACCTCGGCGCTCGGCTCGTCGAGCCACTGGAGGCCGTCGACGACCAGGAGAACGGGGCCACCGGCAGCCAGGGTGCGCAGCACTTCGAGGACGGCGACGCGCAGCGCGAGGCGGCCGTGGTCGTCGGCCGGTTCACCGGCGCGCAGCAGGGCCGCTCTCAGGGCTGTCCGGGGCCCGGGGGCCAGGGCTTCCAGGCGGCTCTCCGGCACCCGCGCGAAGAGGTCGACGAGGCCGACGAACGGGAGCCCGGCGTCCTCCCGGGCGGGCGAGCAGTGCAGTACCGTGCCGGCCGGCCGGTCCTGCGCGGCCCAGGACGTCATGAGGGCGGCCACGAGCACGGACTTGCCGATCCCCATGGGGCCGTGGAAGAGCACTCCGGGACGGACCGTCAACTCGGCCCAGGCGGCGCCGAGCAGCTCGCCGCGCCCGGTCAGTGACCGTACGTCCACGGCAGCCGCCCGCCCTTTGCCCCGGGGGTGGCGCCGGCGGTCCTCGTGCCTGCCGCGCCGGGTGACAGGCCGCGGCCGTCGCCGGGGGCGGAGCCTTCGGCTCGGCGCGTCCAGCGGGTTCCAGGGCATCGCAGCATGTGTTCATGACAACCGCCGCACGTTCGGCTTGTCAATGACCCCCGGCGCAGCCGCTCCGCCGCCAACTGCCCCTGTGGGCGCCGTTGTCGCGCCATCCCGGGTGCTTTTCGGTCCGATGGCGACCGGGGCTTGCGGTCGTGGCCGGGGTCCGCCTAATCTCTCCCTCGAAAACGACAACCGTTTTCAAGAGAGAGGAGACACGCATGCTTTCGCTCGCCTTCGAGGAGCTGAAGTCCGACGGCTCGCTCGCCGCGCCCCAGGGTCCGGGCACCAACGCCCTGGTGCACAACCCGTTCGCGTTCGAGGAGCTGGAGGCCGACGGCTCGCTCGCCGCGCCGCAGGGTCCGGGCACCAACGCGCTGGTCCACAACCCGTTCGCCTGGACCGCCTGAGCAGTCACCACGCCGCCCGCTCCCTGGCCGGGCCAGGGGGCGGGCGGCCCTCGCAGGAAGGCACTGCCATGGATCGCATCGCACCCGGACACCATCTGTACGCGGCCCCCGACGGAAGCTGGCGGCACAGCACGCCCGACGGCCGCTTCACCCGGATCCGCGGTCCGCGGGAACTGCTCGCCGCCGCCCAGCGGTTCGCCTACGGGCGCGGCGGGGAACAGGTCGATCCCGGCCTGGAGAGCGAGCACGGTCAGGCCCTGCTCGCGGCACTCGGCGAGCGCGGCACGCTGGCCACTCCCCGGGAGCAGCCGGCGCCGGGCGCCCTGAGCGTTCACATCGAGGGCGACAACCCGGTCGCCCACGCGGTCGCCGCACTGCTCCCGTCCGGAACGCGCGTCGCCACCGGTCCGGTCGACGAGGACGCCGTACGGGCCGCCGACACGGTGGTCTGCTGCGCCGGCTGGCTGCCCGACGCGCACTGGCGGCGGGTGGACGCGTGGTGCGCGCTGCACTCGACGGCCTGGCACCGCTGCCACGCCGAAGGGCTGCGCTTCGTCCTGGGCCCCATGACCGTCCCCGGACGGACCGTCTCGTACGCCGACACCCGTGGTCGTCTGCTCGCCGCCGCCGACCTGCCCGCCGAACTGGCCGCGCACTGGGCCTACCTGGACGGGGACACCCTGCCGCCGGTGCCGTGGCCCGGGACCGGCGCGACGGCGGTCCTGGCCGGGCTGCTGGTGGAGGACGTGCTGCGCCTTCACGAGACCGGTACGCCGGCCGGTCACGACGTGCAACTGGTCGTGGACGCCGCGACCGCCGCGGTCGAGCGGCACCG
This sequence comes from Streptomyces sp. NPDC058459, assembly GCF_042721685.1. Lineage (NCBI taxonomy): Bacteria > Bacillati > Actinomycetota > Actinomycetes > Kitasatosporales > Streptomycetaceae > Streptomyces > Streptomyces sp. NPDC058459. Next base: position 6,005 of record NZ_JBHXLV010000257.1, read on the forward strand.
CGTCCTGCCGCTGCCGGTCACCGCGCCCGCCGAGGCCGTGCGATGAGCGTGCCGCCCGTACTGGCGAACGAGCGCGTGCCGGGCTGGGACGGCACGCCGCTCGCCCTCGACATCCACCTCCCGCCTCCTGGCACCTGGCCGGTACCGGCCGTGGTGACCCGCACCCCGTACGGCCGCGGCGGACACCTCGCCGAGGGCGCGGGCTGGCGGCGCCGGGGTTTCGCCTATGTCGTCCAGGACGTGCGCGGCCGGTACGACTCCGACGGGACATGGCAGCCGTACCACAACGAGCGCGGCGACGGCGCGGCTCTCGCCGACTGGATTCAGCGGCAGCCATGGAGCGACGGACGGCTCGTCGCCTACGGCGGCTCGTACGCGGGTCACACCGCATGGGCGCTCGCCGCCGAACGCCCGGACGCCGTGCGGGCGGTGGTCAGCATGGGCCCGTCGATGGCGCTGGGC
>NZ_JBHXLV010000257.1:6476-8395 GCF_042721685.1 Streptomyces sp. NPDC058459
GCCGCACCAAGTTCGAGCCCAGCGGAATCCTGCGGCTCGCCGAGCACGCCGCCTGGTGGCTGGAACGGGCCGACGCGCGCACCAGCCGCGACGGCCTCACCGCCCATGTCTTCCGGGAGTGTCCCGACCTGCTCGGGCATCTGCCCGTACTGGGAATCGCCGACCGGCTCGGCGCCCGCCTTCCCGGCTGGGCCCGGGTCATCACCGACGGCCCCGACCACAGGGCCGAGGGCCCGGACGTCGCCGAGCTGGAGAAGCTGCCGGCCGCCGCCCTGCACATCGGCGGCTGGTACGACCTGCTGGTCGAGGAGGTTCTCGAACACTTCCACCGTGCGGGCGCCGCCCTGGCTCCGCGCCCGTCGCGGGCGCTGGTCATCGGCCCCTGGGGACACGACCTGGCGTACGCCGCCGGAACCCGGATCGGCGACCGGGACCACGGACCCGCCTCCCGCATCGACCTCGGTGCCCTCCAAGTGGACTGGCTGCGACGGGTGCTGGGCGGCACGGGGCGGGGCGCGAGCGAGGCAAGGGTGTTCACCGTCGGCGCGGACCGGTGGTGGACGGGCACGTCGTGGCCGTCCACGTCCGTCGATGCCGTCTGGCATGCCCACGGTGACGGGACGCTCGCCCCGCGGCATCCCGGGACCGGCGGCGAGGCCCGGTTCCGCTACGACCCGGCCGACCCCTACCCCTCCCGGCAGCCGGGCGTCGACCGGGCACCGCTCGCCGGCCGCCGCGACGCCGTCCGCTTCACCAGCGCCCCGCTCGACGAGCCGCTCACCGTCGCCGGCAGACCGGTCGTGGTGCTGGACGCGACCACCAGCGCACCGGCCACGGACTGGATCGTCCGCTGGAGCGAGGTCACCGCCGACGGCCGCTGGCTGGAACTCGCCCACGCGAGCCTCGACACCGGACGCACGACGGCCTCCGGCCCGCACACGATCGGACTCGGCGCGGTCGCCGTCACCGTGCCCGCCGGGTCCCGCCTGCAACTGGAGGTCACCAGCAGCGACTTCCCCCGGCTGGCCCGCTCGCTCGGTACGGGGGAGGACCGCTGCACAGGCACCGCGTACTCCGTCGCCGAGCAGACCGTCCGCACCCGGCCGGTGGACGGCACCCGACTGATCCTGCCCCGTACCGCACCCGAGGAGGCGACGGAGTGAGCACCGCGGAAGTCGTGAGCGGCGCGTGGGCCCCCCGGGGCGCGCATCCCGCGAGCGACACGGAATCGGCCCTGGTCGACGCACGGACCGGGCTCATCACCCGGCTGGAACGGCAGCGCCGTCGCCCCGGCCTGCCCCGCATGTGGGTCGGCTACGGCGCCAGCGTGGCCCGCACCGATGTGTTCGCGCCCTGGCTCGCCGACCGCTTCGGCTTCGGCGCCTCGGCCGGTGACGAGGAGCGCGCCCGTCGCGCCGCCGTGGGAGAGGCCGTCGAGCGCTACTGCGGCAACGCCGTCCCCGGCGGTCTGCGCACGGCCACGTACCGAGAGCTGACCAGGCTCGGTGTGCGTGCGCTCGACCCGGAGACGACGGCCCTCTACTCACCCGCCCAGTACGCCACCCCCGGTTTCCCGTTCACCCCCTTCACCCGCGAGCTGCCCGTGGCCTGGACCCCGGGCCGCGACCTCCATGACGGCGCCGAGGTACTCGTCCCCGCCTCACTGGTCTGGCTGGACTACTTCCACGGCCCGCGGGCCGCCGAACCCGCCACCCACTCCCTCGTCTACTCCGGCATCGCCGCCGGCGAGAACCGGGCCCACGCCGAGCGCTTCGCCCTCGAAGAGCTGCTGGAACGCGACGCCACCACCATCTGGTGGAGTACGGGCGCCGAAGCCGACGCGATCCTCGACGCCGCGACCGTCACCGGCCGCCTCGGTGGCCCCGCCCCCGGCGAGGGACCCGGCCCGTCCGTACGCC
>NZ_JBHXLV010000258.1:0-8393 GCF_042721685.1 Streptomyces sp. NPDC058459
GCCCGGATCAGCGGGGCGCTGTCGGCGGCCGGGTCGGGCCAGAGCCGGTGCAGCAGCAGACGGCGGCGCAGCGTCTCCCGCTCCAGCGCGACCACCGGCACCGAGGGCAGCGGGCCCAGCCGGGGTGCGCCGTCGTAGCGGAACCGGCCCGGTGTGCTGCTCGGCGCGAGGGCGAAGTACCCGGCGTCGTACAGCGCGTCCAGCTGGCACAGCTGGAGCGCGCCCTCGGGCAGCAGCCCGGCGTCGAGCAGCAGCCGGGCGGCGTCGGACGGGCTCGCGGAGCGCTCGGTGGCGCGCTGCCAGGCGGTCGCCGCCAGGGTGCCATGGGCGGTGAGGAGCACGCCGAGGCCGGGGGCGAGCGGACTCTCGGCGTGCACCACTCTGCCCCGGGCGAGGTAGAGGGTCCCGTGCTCGCGGACCAGCACACCGCTGGCCTCTTCCTCCGCGAGCCGTCGAAGCATCGGGGACAGGGCGCCCGAGGCCGGGTCGCGCGGGTCGCTCCGGTCCCGCACGGGCAGCGGCGGGGGAATGTCCACCACGGTCATCCCAGCACCAGCCGGTCGGCCATCTCGCCGAGCCTGATCCGGGCGAGCGCGAGATTGCCCTCCGCACGGCCCACCCACAGATGGAGGAAGACGCTGCTGTCGAAGGAGGTGACCACGAACCGCAGCAGGTGATAGCTGTCGTGGTTGCTGACGATCACGTCCTCGACGGGCGGCCGCCCGTCCGCGCCCTCCCCGGCAGAGAAGGCGCCGTGCTCGGCGGCCAGCCGGGCCAGTTCGGCGGCTTCGGCGGCCGTGGTCTCGTGGTCACCGCCGGGCGCCTCGCCGACCGTGCCGAGGGCCAGTCCGCTCGTCCAGTCCACCAGCGCCGCTCCCCGCGCGCCGGGCAACCGCATGGCTTCCAGTAAGCATTCGTCGATTCCGGGCACCGTGGGCTCCCTCCCCGCCTGGGACTCCGGCTCAGTGACACTGAGACTACGCAACGTGTGCGTGACGGATGAGGGCTTTGGCATTTTCCGTGGGAACGTGCGCCCGGCGTACTACTGTGGGCCGACTGCCGCGCGCTGCGCGAGAGTCGGCCCCTCTGGCCCCTCTGGCCCCTCTGGCCCCTCTGGCCCCTCTGGCCCCTCTGGCCCCTTCAGTCCCTTCGTTCTGCTCCCTCTGTCCTTGGTCCCTTTGTTCACCGGACCGGCTTCCCGCGTCAACGGCTCCCGGGCGCACCCAGAGTGGTGAGCGCCTCCACGTGCGCCCCGCCGGACTCCGCCACGATCTCCGCCACCGTCTGCGGCTCACGCACGACCGCGAACTCCACGCCCCCGGCCCCGTCCGCCCCGAAGCCGTAGATGCCGGGCCGGGCGAGCGAGTTGTACGAGTAGTGATGGGCGAAGTAGTAGGCGCCGGTGTCCAGTACGGCCGCCAGGTCGCCCTGTTCCAGCAGGGGCAGTGCGCGGCCCTCGGCGAGCAGGTCCCCGGAGAAGCAGGCCGGCCCCGCCACGTCCTGCACCACCTCGGGCCCGGACTTCGGCCGGCCCTCGGCGTCGTACGCGGCGACCCGCAGCGGCCACTGCCCGGGGGCGTACACCGTCCGCGCGGCCACCTGCACGCCCGCGTGTGTCACCGCTATCCGCCGGCCGCCCGCGCTCTTGGCGTACTCCACCCGCGCCAGCACCGTGCCGTGCTTGGCCAGCAGCGACCGCCCGAACTCCGTCACCAGCCCGTACCGCCCGTCGAACAGCCCCGGCACCTCGCCGGCCAGCAGGCGCGCGTACTGCGCGTACGTCGGCGCGGTCGCCTCGGCCGTGAAGTCGACCGGCAGGCCGCCGCCGATGTCGAGCGTGTCGATCTGGCGCCGCCCGGCCCGCTCGTTGATCTCCTCCGCCAGTGCGTACGCCTCCGCCACGCCCCGCGCCATCAGCGGCAGCGGGATGCCCTGCGAGCCGGTGTGCGCGTGCAGCCGGGTCAGCCAGGGCCGGTCCAGATACGCCCGCACCACCCACTCCCTGGCCCCCTCGTCCAGCAGTGCCACCCCGAACTTGGAGGTCGGCGTCGCCGTGGACGTAGAACCGATGGTCCCCCCGCCGACCTGCGGGTTCACCCGGATGCCGAGCGCGGAGCGGGTGGGCGCGGCGGCGACCAGCGCGTCGATCCGGGCCAGCTCCTGCGGGTTGTCCGCGTTGACGGCGACCCCCAGCGCCAGCGCCTCGCGCAGCTCCCCGGGCGTCTTGGCGGGTGAGTCAAGCACGGTCCGGGTGGCCGGTACCCCGGCCGCGCGGGTGAGGGCCAGCTCGCCGGGGCTCGCCGCCTCGGCACCCAGGCCGGCCGCGTGCAGCAGGCGCAGTACGGGCACCAGCGGGGCCGCCTTCACCGCGAACGCGTGCAGCACCGGGGTGCCCGGCGCCACCACGGCGTCGAACGCGGCGTGCAGGGCCGCCGCCGACTCCTGGATGCCGGCGACGTCCAGCAGCGCGACCAGCGGTGCGTCCGGGTCCAGCAGCCCGCCGGTCACCGCGCCCCGCACGGCTGCGTCCCGCCGGGCGATCCGCGCGGCGGCCTCCCGCTCCCGCTCGGCGGTGCCGTCGTACTCCATGGTCTCCACGGTCTCCTGTGCCACGGTGCTCCCTCGTTCCTCTCGCTCGCCCCCGTCCACTGGTACCAGCCAAACATTGCCGACGCGCGGGCGATGGCACCGGGTCCCTTGACTAGCTCTATTCACAACTGGACTATGTGAATAGCGACAGCAACAGGAGGAGCACACGATGTCGGGACCCCGCCCCGTACGAGCACCGCGCGGCACGGAACTGAGCGCCCTGGGCTGGCAGCAGGAAGCCGCTCTCCGGATGCTGCAGAACAACCTCGACCCCGAGGTCGCCGAGCACCCCGACAAGCTCGTCGTCTACGGCGGCACCGGCAAGGCCGCCCGCGACTGGCGCTCCTTCGACGCCATGGTGCGCACGCTGAAGACGCTCAAGCAGGACGAGACGATGCTCGTCCAGTCCGGCCGCCCGGTGGGTGTCATGCAGACCCACGAGTGGGCCCCGCGCGTCCTCATCGCCAACTCCAACCTGGTCGGCGACTGGGCCAACTGGGAGGAGTTCCGCCGCCTGGAGGCCCTCGGCCTCACCATGTACGGCCAGATGACCGCCGGTTCCTGGATCTACATCGGCACCCAGGGCATCCTCCAGGGCACCTACGAGACCTTCGCGGCCGTCGCCGCGAAGAAGTTCGGCGGCACCCTGGCCGGCACGATCACCCTGACCGCCGGACTCGGCGGCATGGGCGGCGCCCAGCCGCTCGCCGTGACGATGAACGACGGCGTCGCCATCTGCGTCGACTGCGACCCGCGTGCCATCGAGCGCCGCATCGAGCACAAGTACCTCGATGTGAGGGCCGACAGCCTGGAGCACGCCCTCCAGCTCGCCACGGAGGCCCGCGACGCCCGCCGACCGCTCTCCATCGGCGTCCTCGGCAACGCGGCTGACCTGGTCCCGCGGCTCCTCGCCATGAGCGCCCCCATCGACATCGTCACCGACCAGACCTCCGCGCACGACCCGCTGGCGTACCTCCCGGCAGGCACCGCCTTCGAGGACATGGCCGACGCCGCCGAGAAGGACCCCGCCGGGTTCACCACCCGCGCCCGTGAGTCCATGGCCCGGCATGTCGAGGCGATGGTCGGCTTCATGGACGCGGGCGCCGAGGTCTTCGACTACGGCAACTCCATCCGCGGCGAGGCCCAGCTCGCGGGCTACGAGCGGGCGTTCGCCTTCCCCGGCTTCGTCCCCGCCTACATCCGGCCGCTCTTCTGCGAGGGCAAGGGCCCCTTCCGCTGGGCCGCGCTCTCCGGCGACCCTGCCGACATCGCCAAGACCGACCGGGCGCTGCTGGAGCTGTTCCCGGAGAACGAGTCCCTCGCGCGCTGGATCAGGATGGCCGGTGAGCGGGTGCACTTCCAGGGTCTCCCGGCCCGGATCTGCTGGCTCGGGTACGGGGAGCGGGACAAGGCGGGGGAGCTGTTCAACGACATGGTGGCGAGCGGTGAGCTCGCCGCTCCGCTGGCCATCGGGCGGGATCACCTCGACTGCGGGTCCGTCGCGTCGCCGTACCGCGAGACCGAGGCGATGCTGGACGGGTCCGATGCCATCGCCGACTGGCCGCTGCTGAACGCCATGGTCAATGTGGCTTCCGGGGCGTCCTGGGTCTCCATCCACCACGGGGGCGGGGTGGGCATGGGGCGGTCCATCCACGCGGGGCAGGTGAGTGTCGCCGACGGTACGAAGCTGGCGGGGGAGAAGATCCGCCGGGTGCTGACCAATGACCCCGGTATGGGAGTCATCCGGCATGTGGATGCCGGGTACGACATCGCGGAGTCCGTGGCTGAGGAGCGGGACGTCCGGGTGCCCATGCGTGAGGGTGGGGACGCGTGAGGGACGGCGGGGCTTCGGTGGGGGCTGAAGGTGCGCTGCCGCCTGCGGGTGCGGCTGTGCCCGCCCTCCCCCGAGCTCTCGACTCCGCTCCAGCGGGGGGTACCCCCCACACCCTGCGGAACGACTGCCCACAGCCGGAGCGGCGGGCCGGCCGGCCACCGTCCTTCCACGAGATGTGGGCCGAGTTGCTGCCCATCGGGCGGCACCCGGACTCCGGGGGCTACCGGCGTCACGCCTGGACCCCCGCCGATGCCGAATGCCGGGCCTGGTTCAAGGAGCAGGCCGGGGGGCGGGGGTTGGCCTACGAGGTCGATCGGAACGGGAACCAGTGGGCCTGGCTCGGGGACCCCGCCCAGGGGGATGCCGTCGTCACCGGGTCGCATCTTGACTCCGTGCCGGACGGCGGAGCCTTCGACGGGCCTCTGGGTGTGGTCTCTGCCTTTGCGGCGCTGGACGAACTCCGGGCGCGTCGAACCCCGCTGAACCGGCCCCTCGGCATCGTCAACTTCGGGGACGAGGAAGGTGCCCGGTTCGGGCTGGCCTGTGTCGGGTCGCGGCTCGCCGCCGGACAGCTCACCGTCGATCAGGCGCACCTCCTCACCGACGGCGACGGGATCACCCTGCCCGAGGCCATGGCGGCCGCGGGCCACGACCCCGACGCCATCGGCGCCGACCCCGAACGCCTCGCCCGCATCGGCGCGTTCGTCGAGCTGCATGTCGAACAGGGCCGCGCGCTGGACCTCTCCGGGGACCAGGTCGGCATCGCCAGCTCCATCTGGCCGCACGGACGCTGGCGGTTCGACTTCCGGGGCGAGGCCAACCACGCCGGCACCACCCGCCTCGCGGACCGGCGCGACCCGATGCCGACGTACGCCGAGACGGTGCTGGCCGCCCGCCGGGAGGCCGAACTCGCCGGTGCCGTTGCCACGTTCGGCAAGATCTCCGTGGAACCCAACGGGGTCAACGCCATCCCCTCCCTGGTGCGCGGCTGGCTGGACTCCCGCGCCCCCGGCCAGGAAGCGCTGGACACGGTCCTCGACGGCATCACCCGGGCCGCCCGGGAGTACGCGGACGCCCAAGGCATCGACCTGGAGGTGGTCCGGGAGTCCTTCACGCCGGTCGTGGAGTTCGACCACGCCCTGCGCGACGAACTCGGCCGCCTCCTGGGCCGGGACACCGGGCTGAAGGTGCCCGTGCTGGGCACCGGTGCCGGGCACGACGCCGGGATTCTCTCCGGGACCGTCCCGACCGCCATGCTGTTCGTACGCAACCCCACCGGTGTCTCGCACTCCCCGGCCGAGTCCGCGACCGAGGACGACTGCGTGGCCGGGGTGCGCGCCCTCGCCGGTGTACTGGAAGGACTGAGCCGCAGGTGACCCACGGAACCTACTGGCTGGAGCACGCCTGGCTCGGCGCGAACGTCGAGCCGGGAGTGCTCGTCGAGGTCGCGGACGGCCGCGTCACCACCGTCCGCACCGGCACCCCCGCCCCGCCGCCCGGCGCCGGAATCCTGCGCGGTCTCACCCTGCCGGGCCTCGCCAACGCGCACAGCCATGCCTTCCACCGGGCCCTGCGCGGCACCGTCCAGGTCGGCTCCGGGACCTTCTGGACCTGGCGCGAGGTGATGTACTCGGTCGCCGCCCGGCTGACCCCGGACACCTACCACGCCCTCGCCCGCGCGGTGTACGCCGAGATGGCCCTCGCCGGCATCACCTGCGTGGGGGAGTTCCACTACCTCCACCACGCCCCCGGCGGCCGGCCCTACGCCGATCCCAACGCCATGGGCGAGGCCCTGATCGCGGCCGCCGCCGAGGCCGGCATCCGCATCACCCTGCTCGACACCGCGTACCTCTCCGCGGGCTTCGGCGAGCCCCCCGGCGCCCATCAGCTCCGCTTCTCCGACGGCACGGCGGACGCCTGGGCCGAACGCTGTTCAGTTCTCAAGGAACAGGATCACGCGCGGATCGGCGCGGCCGTCCACTCCGTACGGGCCGTCCCCGCCGCCCAGCTGGCGACCGTCGCGGGCTGGGCCGAGGAGCGGCGGGCCCCGCTGCACGTCCACCTCTCCGAGCAGACCGCCGAGAACGACGCCTGCCTCGCCGCGCACGGTGTCACCCCGGCCCGGCTGCTCGCCGACCACGGCGTGCTCGGACCGCGCACCACCGGGGTGCACAACACCCATCTCACCGGTGAGGACATCGCCCTGCTCGGCGGCTCGGGCACCGGCACCTGCATGTGCCCCACCACCGAACGCGACCTGGCCGACGGCATCGGACCCGCCGTCGCCCTGCGGAGCGCGGGCTCCCCGCTCTCCCTCGGCTCCGACAGCCACGCCGTCATCGACCTGCTCGAAGAGGCGCGCGCGATGGAGCTGGACGAACGGCTGCGCACCCGCATCCGGGGACACTGGACCGCGGCCGCCCTGCTGCGCGCCGCCACCGAGGACGGCCACGCGGCACTCGGCTGGCAGGAGGCGGGCGCCATCGAGGCCGGGCGCCTGGCCGACTTCACCACCATCGCGCTGGACTCGGTCAGGACGGCCGGACCGCCGCCCCGGCTCGGCGCCGAGACGGCCGTATTCGCGGCGAGTGCGGCGGACGTCCGGCACACCGTCGTGGGTGGCCGCCAGGTCGTACGGGACGGGGCGCACACGCGCGTGCCCGATGTGCCCTCCGCCCTCGCCGACGCGATCGGCGCCCTGCGCGACTGACCCCCACCGGCCTCCCTGCCGGCGCCCCCACCGCCACCTCCGAGGACACCGAGCACACCATGAGCAGCAGCACCGCCATCACCAACATCGCCACGCTGGTCACCAACGACCCCTCCCTCGGTGACAGTTCCTCTCTCGGACTCATCCAGGACGCGGCCCTGGTCATCGACGGCGAACGCGTCGTGTGGGCCGGTGAGTCAAGGAAAGCACCCGCCACTGACAATCGCCTCGACGCCGGTGGGAAGGCCGTCCTGCCGGGCTTCGTGGACTCCCACTCCCACCTGGTCTTCGCCGGGGACCGCACCGCCGAGTTCAACGCCCGCATGTCCGGCCACGCCTACAGCGCCGGCGGCATCCGCACCACGGTCGCCGCCACCCGCGCCGCCTCCGACGCGGAGCTGGAGGCGAACCTCGCGCGCCACCTCGCCGAGGCGCTGCGCCAGGGCACCACCACGATGGAGACCAAGTCCGGCTACGGCCTCACCGTCGAGGACGAGTCCCGAGCCCTGCGCCTCGCGGCCGCCCACACCGACGAGGTGACCTACCTCGGCGCCCACATCGTCGCCCCCGAACTGGCCGGGGACCCGGCCGCTTACGTCGCCCTGGTGACCGGGGAGATGCTGGACGCCTGCGCCCCGCACGCCCGCTGGATCGACGTCTTCTGCGAGAAGGGCGCCTTCGACGGCGACCAGGCCCGCGCGATCCTCACCGCCGGCCGCGCCAAGGGCCTGCACCCGCGCGTCCACGCAGGCCAGCTCTCGTACGGCCCCGGCGTCCAGCTGGCCGTGGAGCTGGACGCGGCCAGTGCCGACCACTGCACCCACCTCACGGACGCCGACGTGGACGCCCTGGCGAGCGGCGGCACGGTGGCCACGCTGCTGCCCGGCGCCGAGTTCTCCACCCGCGCCGAGTGGCCGGACGCGCGCCGGCTGCTGGACGCGGGGGCCACGGTGGCCCTGTCCACGGACTGCAACCCCGGCTCGTCGTACACCTCGTCCGTGCCGTTCTGTGTCGCGCTGGCGGTGCGGGACATGGGGATGACGCCGGACGAGGCCGTGTGGGCCGCCACGGCGGGCGGGGCGGCCGCGCTGCGCCGCGACGACGTGGGGCGCCTCACGCCCGGGAGCCGGGCCGACCTGGTGCTGCTGGACGCCCCGAGCCATGTCCACCTCGCCTACCGGCCCGGCGTCCCACTGGTCGAAGCGGTGTGGCGGGCCGGTGTCCGGGTGGTCTGAGGAACGACACGAGGCGGCCCGGCAC
>NZ_JBHXLV010000259.1:0-8387 GCF_042721685.1 Streptomyces sp. NPDC058459
GCTGCACCGGATAACGCACCGCTCACAGGAAAGACACGGTCCAGCACGCCACGTAACAGATGCCAGCGGCACCACAAGCAAGGTACGGATACCACGTCGGGCCGCTCGCCGAAGCATGGGACTCCGGCGCCTCGGCCTGGACCACGGAGCGCCGTCAGGCGTACGCCAACGACCTGGACGCCGACAGCAGCCTCGTCGCGGTGACCGCGCGCACCAACCGGGCAAAGGGCGCCAGCGACTCCCCCCCCCGCTGGCCGACGCCTGCTGCACCTACGCCGCGGACTGGGTGGCGACCAGGCTCCGCTGGAACCTGACCGCCGACCCTGCCGAGCACGCCGCTCTCACCGACACTGCTGCCGGGTGCGGACAGCAGCTCGTCACCTGTAAACCCGCTGCGTAGTCGGCTATGTGAGCGTCACCCTCTGAACCAGTCTCCTACCGGCGATGCATCGTCGTTGAGCGGGTCGTCCGCAGTCGTCGGCGCCTGATGGGAACGAAACCTCCTGCACCGCGGGAGATGGGGCGAGCGATTAGAAGGCGCCTGCTGCATGTAGCCCAGACCCCGTCTGACCTGCAGCTTAGTTTGCGGCTGACAGGTCATCAGGCGTTTTGTGGGACGCATGTGGGATTCGGTATTCGGGTGACCTGTGGGACGGCACGGCCCGCTGCTGGTCTGAATGCGCGCCCTCATTCCATCTTCACACGCTTCCGGTCCCTGGCGGAAACTCCCTGACACCTGCTCGGCGTTGGTGATGTCCGAGTCGAGGAGGGAAAGGTGTCGGGCCTGAAGTTGTTCCGCGCGGACACGACGAACAGTGGGATGACGGAGGTCATGCCGCGTCTTGCTGAGATCGAGGCCGACGTGCAGGGGCTCGTCGAGAGGCACGTGGAGACGCTGCTGGGTGTCCGATTCCTGGCGAGCGCGTACAGCACCGGACCGGTGCACGGAGGCCGGATCGACTCGCTCGGGTTGGACGAGAACGGCTCGTCGGTCATCGCAGAGTGCAAGCGCGGCACGGACGCTGGCGTGATCAAGGCGTCGGTCGCGTCCCAGGTCCACGCGATCACCCCGTCCGCGAGGACAACCGCTGGCGCGTGCGCGTCACCGGCCGCCCGCCGCTGCCCCCGGCCGTCAACGTCGAGGTGCGCTCCCATCGGACCCCGCCCTGCCAGCTGACCTGCCGCGGCCTGTCCATGAGCTCCGCGGCCGTCTACGAGGTCACCTCGATCGGCGTTCCGTGACCCCGTCGGCTACGCGGCCTCCCAGGCCGCCTCGATCATCCGGAAGATCTCGCCCACCGCGGCCGCCGGATCGGCCGCCTCACGGGCCAGCGCGAAGGCGTCGATGGTGAACCGCGCAAGGGCCTTGCACGCCGTCGGAGACCGCGCAAGACCGGGTTGGTCCGCGAGGACCGCCGCCAGCGCCTCCGCGTGCCGCAGCCGCATCGACTCCTCGTACTCCCGCAGGGCGGCAGACTCGACGATCATCCGCCACACCGGAGCCGAGCCTTCCGCCGTGCAGTGCCGCACGAGGGTCAGCACCTCGCGGCACAGCGCGGGGACGAGCGGCTCGCCCGCCGTCCGGTCGGTGACCGCCCGCACGAGGCGCTCCGCGAAGTCCGCGTCTTGCTCGAACACCAGGGCTTCTTTCGAGCCGAAGTGGGAGAAGAGGGTCGTCACCGCCACGTCCGCCTCGGCGGCCACGTCCCGGATGCCCACCACCTCGTAACCGCGCTCCAGGAACAGCTGCAAGGCGGTGTCGGCGATCTTCTGGCGGGTCGCGGCCTTCTTGCGCTCGCGACGGCCCATCGGCACGGTCGTCATGGTATGAAGCTATCAGATACAAAACAACAACCGTTCCGAAAAGCAAGCCGTTAGTGTTATGTTCGCAGGCATGAAGAAGACGAGCTTCGCCGCGTTCGGCGGCCCCGATGTCCTGCACCTGATAGACGCCGACGAGCCCCACGCGGGCCCCGGCCGCATCCGCATCGCCGTGCGGGCGGCAGGCGTGAACCCCGTCGACTGGAGGCTGCGCGAGGGCCAGGTTCTCGGCGCCCATCCGATCGAACTGCCCTCCGGAGTCGGCCTGGACGCCGCCGGCGTGGTGGACGAGGTGGGTGAGGGCATCCACGGGGTCGAGATCGGCGACCACGTCTTCGGCGAAGGGGCGAGCACGTACGCCGAGTTCGCCGTGCTCTCCGCCTGGGCCCGCATGCCCGCCGGGCTCTCCTTCGAGGAGGCGGCCGGATACCCCTCTGTGATGGAGACCGCCCTGCGGGTCATCAACGAGGTCGGCGTGCGGCCCGGTCAGACGCTGCTCGTCAGCGGCGCGTCCGGGGGAGTGGGGTCGGCGGTGCTCCAGATCGCCCGGGAGCGCGGCATCGCGGTGATCGGCACGGCGGGCGCCGCCAACCAGGACTACCTGCGCGACCTGGGCGCCCGTCCCACGACCTACGGCGTGGGCTGGACCGAGCGCGTGCGGGGGCTCGGGCCCGTGCACGCGGCCCTCGACCTGGCGGGCTCGGGCGTGATCCCCGAACTCGTCGCGCTGACCGGCGACCCGCACCGCGTGGTCTCCATCGCCGACCTCAACGCCCCGGAACACGGCGTCCGCTTCTCCGGCGTCGCCGGGAGCGTGTCGGACGCGCTCGCCGATGCCGCCGACCTCATCGCGCGCGGCAGGCTGCACATCCCCGTCGAGAAGTCCTACACGCTCGCCGATGCCGCGGCGGCGCACATCGACAGCCAGGCGGGGCACACGCGCGGACGCCGCGTCATCGTCATCTGAGTCGCGGCCCCGCGCCGATGCAGCCTCCCTGTCTACCCCCGAACGGGCCGGATCCACCACACCCCGAGTGCCTTGTTGCCGCCGCCGTCGGGGATGTTGCCGAGCTTCTTGATGTCCACGTGCACCAGTTCGCCCGGACGGTCGCGCTCGTAGCGGCGTATGTTCCGGCCGGTGGTCCGGTCCAGATGGGTCAGGCGGGCCAGGCCGAAGCGGGTCAGGACGCGGTGGACGGTCGAGGGCACGAGGCCGAGCAGATGGGCGATGCGGGCCGGGCCCCAGCGGCGCAGGACGCGGACCTTGATGATGCGGCTTTCGGTGCGGGTCGGGGTCCTGCGGGGGCTGTGGTGCGGACGGCAGGAGAGGTCCGTCATCCCGGTCTCGCCCTCGGCCCGGTAGCGGCCGGCCCACCGCTGGGCGGTTGTCGGCGAGACCTGGAAGCGTTCGGCGGCCCGGCGAAGAGGCCAGCCGTCCTCGACAACGCAACGGGCCAGGCGCAGGCGCCCGGTCTCCGTCAAAGGTGCATTACGGTGAGGCACGAGGGCCTTTCTGGTCGGTGTAGACGTCGCAATCCACACCGAACCCGGAAGGCCCTCACCCGTTCGAGATCTCTCAACCGAGATCTCGCTCACCCGTCCACAACCTCCCCGGACAGAACACCTAGGCCGTCAGCAGAGGGCCGAATTCGGCGGCCCACCCCGGGTAGAGTGCGACCTTCTCGTCGTGCAGGGCGAGGATCTCCCGTGCCAGCGTGGGCGTCATGTCGTCGGACAGGCCCGGGCCGATGGTGAGCCTGGCGAGGTGCGGCATGATCTCCGGGTCGCCGGCCAGGTGGACCGGGTCGTGCATGTAGCGCCGCAGGGCTGGCAGGTCCGCGATTCCCACGCAGTAGGCGTGGGTGAAGCCGTCGGTGTCGTCGAGGTTCTGGCCCACCGTCGAAAACGACACCGACTCCACCGAGGCCGTGCGCCGCATCACCGCCAGCACGTGCTCGCGCTCCTCCTCTGTCGCGGTCTCCTTGAACGAGAAACGCAGCATGTGGACGATCACGTCCGCCCCACCCCTTTCAGGTTGACTGAACCGATCGGTTCAGAAATCCGATCCAGCTGGTTCAGCACTAGACTGAACCCATGGGTTCAGAAGTGTCAACCGGGAACGGCAGCAAGGCACGTGGGCGTGACGATCGGCGGCAGGCGATCCTGGACAGCGCGTTCGCGCTGTTTGCACGGCGCGGCTACGCGCAGACGTGTGTGCAGGAGGTCGCGCAGGAGGCGGGCGTCGCGAAGCCGACCGTCTACAACCACCTGCACGACAAGGAGAGCCTCTACCGCGAGGCCGTGGAGTCCGCCGCCGACCGGGTGGGCGCGCGGGGCGTCGCCATCGTCGAGCAGCTGCGGGAGGTTGCGGCGGATGGTGACCCGCGCGCCGCGCTCGGGGTCGCGACCCGCGAACTGTTGCGGGCCTGCCGTGACGAAGACGCGCGCGCGGTGTGGCGGTTGGCAAGTGCCGAGTCGGGGCAGTTCCCAGGCATGGCGGCGAGCGTGCGCGAGCGCACGGCCCTGAGGATACGGTCCGCGCTCGCTGACCGACTGGCCCGCCTGGCGCTCGTCGGCCGCCTGCGCCCGTGCGACCCGGAGCTTGCCGCCGAGCACCTCCTCGTCCTGCTCACCGGCCCACTGGAGTACCGGCCCGACGCCGACCCGGATGCGATCGCAGACGCGGCCGTGGAGGTCTTTCTGCGCGCCTATGGGGCGGACCGCGCCTAAGGCTTGTCCCGTAACGATTTTGAGGTTGGGCGGCGGGCTCGGTCGAGGTGCCGCCCCTTCGCTTATCCGGCGAGGGTGAGGTTGTGCAGTCGGGCGATGCCGAGCATGGCGTGATGGACGCCGTCGCCTTTGAGGCGGCAGTCGCGCAGGATCTTCCAGCCCTTCATGCGCGCGAAAGTGTGCTCGACGCGGGCCCGAACCTGCTTGTGGGAGCGGTTGTGTTCCTCTTTCCAGTCCGGGAGTTCTTCGCCTTTACGGCGGCGATGCGGGATGACCAGTCCGGTGCCCCGGTATCCGCCGTCGGCGATCGTCATGGTGCTGCCGACGGCGGCTTTGGCGCCGGATTCTTCCCAGCCGCGGGAGTCGTGCCGGTTGCCGGGCAAATGCCGGCCGACCACGACGACCAGGCGGGTGTCCGCGTCGATGACCACCTGATGGGCCGTGGAGTAGCGGTAGTTCTTAGACTGCTCGGCCACCGTGTGGTCGCGGGTGGGCACCAGGGTGCCGTCCACGATGAGCACGGTGTCCTTGCGGAACCGCTTGCGGGGCTGGAGCGCGAGCTGCGGCCCGAGGTGGTCGATGATCCGGTCCGCCGCGGACTTCGAAATGCCGAACAGTGGGGCGATCTGGCGCATCGTCAAGTTCGTTCGCCAGTAAACCGTGACGAGCAGGATGCGATCCTCCAGCGGGAGGCCCCAGGGCCGCCCACGCGGGAGCTCGGTAGCGATCTCGCGCCGCACGGCGGTCACAAGCTTGCCGAAGCAGCGCGGGCTCAGCCCGGTGAAGGGGATTATCCAGGACGGCACCGACGCCGTGATCACTGCAGTCACGTCAAGATCGTTTCACCAGCGGCCGGCCGGGATTGGCACAGGTCAAGTACGGAGCTCGAGGTGCCGGTCCAGCTGACTGTGCAGACGCGCGGAAGCACCGCGGAGAGTCCCGAGTTGTCGCACTTCTGCCGCTGTTAGTTCCGTCCGTCCTGCCAGCGCGAGTACAGCGGCGTAGGGCCGTGCGCCTTTGGCGAGCTTCGCCGCCACGGCATCACGGACGGCTAGCAGCACCGTGCGGTCCGCGCTTGGATGCTTCGCCAGCAGACAAAGAAGCCTGTTGTCGTTCCAGGCCCTGTCTTGGGCCGCGCTCAGTTCCAGCAGAGTGCCGGGCCCCGTGGCGGGATTGACGGCAAGCGCCTGCCAGACGAAGGGATACGGGCACCGCGCGAGTCCGTGCAGGACGGCGCTGTCGCTCTCGGTACGCGCCAGTTCGAGGTAGTCGGCAGGCGTGTGCACGGACATGGCCCCTCAGGATCGTCGGGGCGATCATCCTGCCATCAAGGTACGGGCGCCGTGTGCGGGGCCCTGACCCAACCGACTCGAAGATTATTTACGGGACAGCCCTTAGCTAGTGCTATGACCGCGTAGGTTCGCCGGGTTGTTCAAGCTGCGGTGGCGAGGGGGCGTCCGCCCCAGCGGATGCCTTTCTCGCTGCGGATGCGGGCGCGTTCCTTGCGTTCGGCGGCCAGGACGTCGCGGTGACGGGTGTTCACGTTGCGCCACCGCAGGTACGCGTGCAGGGCCCGGGTCTGCATGGCGTGGTGGGGGTGGTTCGAGTTGGCGATGGTGAACTGTCTCAGCGGTCCGAAGTGGGCCTCGATGGGGTTCGCCCACGAGGTGTAGGTCGGCGTGAAACACAGCTCGACCTTGTGTTTCTTCGCCCAGCGGCGGATGTCGGCGCCTTTGTGGGCGGACAGGTTGTCCATGATCACGTAGATCGGTGCGCCGTCGGGCCGGGCGGCGCGGATCGATTTCAGCGCGGCCAGAGTGTTCCCGGCGCCCTTCCTGCGACGGTTCACGCCCCACAATGTGTCGTCGCCGACCGAGTAGCAGCCGTGAAAGTACCGGACTCCATGGGTGCGGTGGTAAGTGGCCGGCAGCCGGTCGGGACGCCCTTGTCCGGCCCAGCCCGAGCCCGCGGTGGGCCGAATCCCGAGCGGGCCGAACTCGTCGGACGCAAAGACCCGGTCCGGGAAGCGGTCCAGGACTTCCTCGATGCGGTCGAGCTTGGCGTCACGCTCGGGGTCCGGGGACTCCTTCCACGTCTTGGTGCGCTGGAAGGTGATGCCGCGGCGGGCGAGCAGGCACCGTAACGCCTCACGGCCGATGCGGATCACCCGGCCGTGCACTCTCCGCAGGTAGGCGACTAACTTGCGCAGCGACCAGCGAGTGAACGGCTGGCCCATCTTGACCGGTCGTGTGGTGGCCGTCGCGATGACGAAATCCTCGTCGTCATCACTGAGCTGGCGGGGACGGCCTCCCGCCCACTGAGGGTCCAGGCAGGCCAGGCCGATCTCGTTGAAACGGTGGATCACGTCCCGGACGGTGTCCTCGTCGGCCTGCACCAGCTGTGCGATCACCGGCACCCGGTTCCCGCCCGCCGAGGCCAGCAGCATCATCGCCCGCCGGTAACGCACCGGACTGGTACTGCCCCGGCGCACGATCTGCTGCAGCTTCTGCCCCTCCTGGTCGGTCAGTCTGCGCACACGGACAGGCTCAGCCACCGCGCCTCCAGCGATCGGATCGGATGTCACCTCACATCCAACCGCCACGACCACCGACCCGGCGAACCTACGCGGTCACAGCACTAGCGGTTCTTCGGCAGCGATCTGCTCGGCCTTGAGACCGTGGCATCCGTGAGCGGTGGCATGCAGGTGGCCTGCCGGGCACGGCGGGGGTTGGTTGCCAAGGCAGCGGCCGGAGTGCAGGGCGCGGCGATGGTGGAGCTGGCGGGTGCGCTCGACGAGGTCCTGCTCGGGCTCGAGGACGGCGTGAAGTGTGGCCGCGGACAAGGCCCCTTCGCGTGGTGCTGTCAAGTCCCCCGCCGCCTAGGTGATCTGTGACGGACATCACCATTGTCTCGCGCTGCACTGCGCCACGTCGCCTGACGGATCCTCGTGGCGTTTGCGCGCAAAGCGCACGGGGGCCCTCTCGACGCCGCATCTGAGAGGCTTCCGGCACGCTGCGGAGTCGCTGCGCTGAATTCGTCACCCAGCGCATCCGTGAGATCACCTATGCAAACTTTGCATTTTTCCCATTCGACCGTGCGTGAAGCATTGAATGCCAAAAACTGCCCCGGAAAGACGGCCGTCAATCTGCGGTTGATCGACTGGGCTGCTCTAGCTGCTACTTTCTCTGTCGTGATCGAATTCTTCCTGAAGTGATCAGAAAAATGCCTTTACATGCCCCGGCCCTGCCTTTGAATTGAAGGTTTGTAAACGGATGTGGGACCCCAGTCGAGCGCAAGTGAGCGCGCGTTGCATGCGGGATGCTTTCCCATGCTGCAAAAAATATTTCAGCCATTTGAAAGCGGAGTGAAGCGGCTCGCGGCACGGCTAATGTGAGATGAGATGCGCAGCGGAAGGCGACACGCTGTGCGCAGGCGGTCTCGGGAGGCACCCCGAGACCGCCCGGCCGGTCGTCATTCACCCGAAAGGCAAAGTCATGACCATTTGGAACAGCCGGGAGCAGGCTCATGTTCCCCCGGCGATCCACCTGGGGGCTACCCGCGCCTCAAGTGTCCGCAAACCCCGTACTGCTGGTCTGCTGGAGTGGCACCTCTGCGGCAGCTTCATTCTCGTGCTCGTGACCGTGCTCGTTGTCGTGGCGCTCATCCGGTTCCCGGCGGTGCGCCCCGGCTGGGCGTGGTGGCCGTACGTCGAGCCATTCATCGCGCCCTGGATCGTTGTCGTGATCGCGCTGTCCAAGCGCAGCCACCTGCGTTACGTCCGCGTGCGCCAGGTCTGATCTCGAGCGCCACGGGGCCGCTGCGTGACGGTCCCGGAG
>NZ_JBHXLV010000260.1:0-8381 GCF_042721685.1 Streptomyces sp. NPDC058459
CACGATTTCCGGGACATCAAGATCTCGGTGAAGCACAACGACCCGGTCGTGATGATCGAGGCGTACCGGCAGCTCGCCGCGCAGTGCGACTACCCCCTCCACCTGGGTGTGACGGAGGCGGGTCCGGCGTTCCAGGGCACGATCAAGTCGGCGGTGGCCTTCGGCGCGCTGCTCTCGGAGGGTATCGGCGACACCATCCGGGTCTCGCTGTCGGCGCCGCCGGTGGAGGAGGTCAAGGTCGGCAACCAGATCCTGGAGTCGCTGAACCTGAAGCAGCGGGGTCTGGAGATCGTGTCGTGCCCGTCGTGCGGGCGGGCGCAGGTGGACGTGTACAAGCTGGCCGAGGAGGTCACGGCGGGCCTGACCGGTATGGAGGTTCCGCTGCGGGTGGCGGTCATGGGCTGTGTGGTGAACGGCCCCGGCGAGGCCCGCGAGGCGGACCTCGGTGTCGCTTCCGGCAACGGCAAGGGGCAGATCTTCGTCAAGGGCGAGGTCATCAAGACCGTCCCGGAGTCGAAGATCGTGGAGACCCTCATCGAGGAGGCCATGAAGCTGGCCGAGCAGATCGGCCCAGCGGATCAGGTGAGTTGAGGCAGAGCACGGCACGGACCGAGAGGGGGCCGGCGTGACGATTCTGGAGAGCATCCGGGGACCACGCGACCTGAAGGCACTGTCGCAGGAAAAGCTGGGCGAACTGTCCAGCGAGGTACGCGAGTTCCTGGTGGAGGCGGTGTCGAGGACCGGGGGGCACCTGGGACCCAACCTGGGCGTGGTGGAACTGACCATCGCCCTGCACCGGGTCTTCGAGTCACCGGTCGACCGCATCGTGTGGGACACCGGGCACCAGAGCTATGTGCACAAGTTGCTGACGGGCCGTCAGGACTTCTCCAAGCTGCGCGGCAAGGGCGGCCTGTCCGGCTACCCCTCGCGCGAGGAGTCCGAGCACGACCTCGTGGAGAACAGCCACGCCTCCACCTCCCTCGGCTGGGCCGACGGCCTCGCCAAGGCGCGGCAGGTGCTAGGGGAGGACGGGCACGTCGTCGCGGTCATCGGGGACGGCGCGCTGACCGGCGGCATGGCCTGGGAGGCGCTCAACAACATCGCGGCCGCCAAGGACCGCCCGCTGATCATCGTCGTCAACGACAACGAGCGCTCGTACGCCCCCACGATCGGCGGCCTCGCCAACCACCTCGCCACGCTGCGCACCACCGACGGCTACGAGCAGGTCCTCGCCTGGGGCAAGGAGACGCTCCAGCGCACCCCGGTCGTCGGCGGCCTGCTGTACGAGGCCGCGCACGGCGCCAAGAAGGGGTTCAAGGACGCCTTCGCCCCGCAGGGCATGTTCGAGGACCTCGGGCTGAAGTACGTGGGTCCCATCGACGGGCACGACATCGGCGCCGTCGAGTCCGCGCTGCGCCGGGCCAAGCGGTTCCACGGGCCGGTGCTGGTGCACTGCCTCACCGAGAAGGGGCGCGGCTACGCGCC
Organism: Streptomyces sp. NPDC058459; assembly: GCF_042721685.1. Classification (NCBI taxonomy): domain Bacteria; kingdom Bacillati; phylum Actinomycetota; class Actinomycetes; order Kitasatosporales; family Streptomycetaceae; genus Streptomyces; species Streptomyces sp. NPDC058459. The sequence goes on from NZ_JBHXLV010000260.1 coordinate 1,486, forward strand.
CGCCCTCGCGCACGAGGAGGACCACTTCCACACCGTCGGGGTGATGGACCCGCTGACCTGCGCCCCGCTCAGCCCCTCCGGCGGGCCCACGTGGACGACGGTGTTCGGCGAGGAGATCGTCCGGATCGCGGAGGAACGCGAGGACGTAGTCGCCATCACGGCGGCCATGCTGCACCCCGTCGGCCTCGGCCCCTTCGCCGAGCGGTTCCCGGACCGGATCTGGGACGTCGGCATCGCCGAGCAGCACGCGGCCGTCTCCGCGGCGGGCCTGGCCACCGGGGGAGCGCACCCGGTCGTCGCCGTCTACGCGACCTTCCTCAACCGCGCCTTCGACCAGTTGCTAATGGACGTGGCCCTGCACCGCTGCGGGGTCACCTTCGTGCTCGACCGCGCCGGGGTCACCGGGGTCGACGGAGCCTCGCACAACGGCATGTGGGACATGTCGATCCTCCAGGTCGTCCCCGGCCTCAGGATCGCCGCCCCGCGTGACGCCGCCCAGCTCCGCGCCCAGTTGCGCGAGGCGGTCGCCGTGGACGACGCGCCCACCCTCGTCCGCTTCCCCAAGGAGTCGGTCGGCCCCGAGATCCCGGCCCTGGGCCACATCGGCGGCATGGACGTCCTCCACCGGGACGACGAGCCCGGCGTACTCCTCGTCTCCGTCGGCGTGATGGCCCCCGTCTGCCTCCAGGTGGCCTCGCTCCTCGGTGCGCGGGGCATCGACTGCACGGTGGTCGACCCGCGGTGGGTCAAGCCCGTCGACCCCGCCCTGCCCGAACTCGCGGCCCAGCACCGGCTGGTGGCCGTCGTCGAGGACAACAGCCGTGCGGCGGGCGTGGGTTCGGCCGTGGCGCTGGCCCTCGGGGACGCCGACGTGGACGTGCCCGTACGGCGGTTCGGCATCCCGGACCAGTTCCTCGCGCACGCCAGACGCGCGGAGGTGCTGGCCGACATCGGTCTCACACCGGTGGAGATCGCCGGACGGATCAGCGCGAGCCTCGCCGCCAAGGACACCGGCGGCCGGCAGAACCAGGAGAGCTGAATTGAGCACGGAGTTCGACCTCGAAGCCCTCCTCGCCGCGCGCGGAGCCGAGCGCTACGACCTGCACGCGCGCCATCTCAACCCGCAACTCCCGCGCATGCTGCACACCATCGGCTTCGACAAGGTCTACGAACGCGCCGAGGGCGCCCACTTCTTCGACGCCGACGGCAACGACTACCTCGACATGCTCGCCGGGTTCGGCGTGATGGGCCTCGGCCGCCACCACCCGGTCGTCCGCCGGGCCCTGCACGACGTGCTCGACCTGAACCTCGCCGACCTCACCCGCTTCGACTGCCAGCCGCTGCCCGGCCTGCTCGCCGAACGCCTCCTCGCCCACAGCCCGCATCTGGACCGGGTGTTCTTCGGCAACAGCGGCACCGAGGCCGTCGAGACCGCGCTGAAGTTCGCCCGTTCCGCCACCGGCCGCCCCCGCGTCCTCTACTGCGACCACGCCTTCCACGGCCTCACCACCGGCTCACTGTCGGTCAACGGCGAGAACGGCTTCCGCGACGGCTTCGCACCCCTCCTCCCCGACACCGCCGTACCCCTCGGCGATCTGGCGGCTCTGGAAAGGGAGTTGAAGAAGGGTGATGTCGCAGCCCTCATCGTGGAGCCCATCCAGGGCAAGGGCGTGCACGAAACCCCGCCCGGCCATCTCCGCGCCGCTCAGGAGCTGTTGCACCACCACAGGGCACTGCTCATCGCCGACGAGGTGCAGACCGGCCTCGGCCGCACCGGCGACTTCTACGCCTACCAGCACGAGGACGGCGTAGAGCCCGACCTGGTGTGCGTCGCCAAGTCGCTCTCCGGCGGCTATGTCCCGGTCAGCGCCACGCTCGGCAAGGACTGGATCTTCAAGAAGGTCTACTCGTCCATGGACCGGGTCCTGGTGCACTCCGCGAGCTTCGGCTCCAACGCCCAGGCCATGGCCGCCGGGCTCGCCGTGCTCTCGGTCATGGAGGACGAGCAGATCGTCGCCCGCGCCCGGACCATGGGCGAGCTGCTGAAGTCCCGGCTCACCGCGCTCATCGGCGAGTACGAGCTGCTGGCCGACGTGCGCGGGCGGGGGCTGATGATCGGCATCGAGTTCGGCCGCCCCGACTCGCTGAAGCTGCGCGGCCGCTGGACCATGCTCCAGGCCGCCCGCAAGGGCCTGTTCGCGCAGATGGTCGTCGTACCGCTGCTCCAGCGGCACCGGATTCTCACCCAGGTCTCCGGCGACCACCTGGAGGTGATCAAACTGATCCCGCCGCTGGTGATCGACGAGGCGGACGTGGACCGGTTCATGGACGCCTTCACCGCCGTCATGGACGACGCGCACAGCGGCGGAGGGCTGATGTGGGACTTCGGCCGGACCCTGATCAAGCAGGCGGTCGCCGGGCGCTGAGCCTCTGGCTCTTCGGCGACTTTTGCCTCTGAGGCAAGAAAATTGCCCGACAGGCAAACTTCGGGCTCAATGGAGGCATGAACGCCTCCGAAGCGGCCTCCTCGGCGGGCCAGGGCGACGACCTTCCCGCCGTGGCGCCGCAGCTGCGTGCCCTGCGCCGCCGGGCCGGCCTCACCCTGGAGGCCGCGGCCGGGGCCGCCGGACTCTCCCCGGCCCACCTCTCCCGGCTGGAGACCGGCCACCGCCAGCCGTCGCTGCCGATGCTGCTGGCCCTCGCCCGCATCTACGGTACGACGGTCTCCGACCTGCTGGGCGAGACGGCCGCCGACCGGGACGCCATCGTCCGCGCCGCCGACATGGAGCCCACCCGGGCCGCCGGCTGGACCTACTTCCAGGCCGGCGCCCCCGGCCGCGGCATGCAGGCCCTGCGCGTCCGGGTGCCCTACCGCGCCCAGGGCGACATCGTGCGCGTCCACCCCGGCGAGGAGTGGCTGTACGTCCTCACGGGCCGCCTCAGGCTGCGCCTCGGGGACCGCGCGCACCTCCTCGCGCCCGGGGACAGCGCCCACTTCGACTCGCTCACCCCGCACCGCCTCAACGCCGACGACCACGACGGCGTGGAACTGCTGTTCGTCCACACCCTGCTGCAGAGCCCCACGGCCACGCTGTGCCTGGGCCACCCCACCGGAGAGCCGTCATGAGAGACATCGAAGACAAGCTGCCGCCCGCCCTCTGGGTCCGGGTCATCATCTACGTCGTCCTCGGCCATCTCCTGGCCGCCTTCCTCTACCTGCTGTTCACGCTCGGCGGCAGGAGCTGAGGGGCCGGGTCCGAGGTCACTCCACCAGCCGCTCGCGCAGCCGCTCCCGCGTACCGTCCGAGAGCTTCAGCCCCCGCTCCAGGTACGCGTCCACGTCACCCCAGGTGTCCTCGATGCTGTCGAAGGCCGCCGCAAGGTACTCAGCGCGGGCGTCGAAGAGCGGTCCGAGCAGCTCCATCACCTCGGGCGTGTACGCGCTCGCCTGGTCGCCGCCGCGCCGGACCTTGTAGCGCCGGTGCTTGGCGTTGGACTCCAGGTAGTCGCCGATGATCGCGTCCCGCTCCACGCCGGCCGCGAGCAGCGTCACCGCCACCGAGATGCCCGCGCGGTCCTTGCCGGCCGCGCAGTGCATCAGCGCCGGCACACTGTCCTCGGCCAGCGCGTGCAGCACCCGGGAGTGCTCGGCGGTGCGCTCGGTGACGATCCTCCGGTACGAGGCGATCATGCGGTCCGCGGCCTTGCCGTCCGCCAGGATGTCCCGCAGCTGGTCGAGGTCGCCGTCGCGGACCATCCGCCAGAACTCGGCGCCGTCCGCCGGATCGCTCAGTGGGACGTTCACATTGCGCACGCCGGGCAGCGCCACGTCGGGACCCTCCAGCCGCTGGTCGGCCGCGTTGCGGAAGTCGAAGACCGTGTGCAGGCCGAGGGAGGAGAGAAAGGCCGCGTCCTTCTCGGTCGCGTGCGCCAGATGCCCGCTGCGGAACAGCACCCCGTACCGCACCCGGCGTCCGTCCACCGTCGGCAGACCGCCCACATCACGGAAGTTGCGGACCGCGGCCAGTTCGGGCTCGGTCGACGGGACCTGCTGCGTCACGGGTGCTCCTGGACTCTCCGCCCCGTCACGCGGCTCGTCGACGGGCACACAGCCGACGATACGACATCGCATTTCGCCGGCCCCGAACCCGTGATCGACCGTTCAACATGGCGGCCGGGAGAGCTATTCCGCGGTTGGCAGATTCTTTAAGCGTGGCTTATGTCACCGTCCGTCAACCCCCGCCTACGGTCGCGTAGGTCACATCCGAAGGTGAATCATGCTCCGATGTGGCAGACGAATCGGAGAACGACAACAGGACAGTGATCGGGTCGTACGTCGCGGTGGGGGACAGCTTCACCGAGGGCGTCGGTGACCCCGGCCCCGACGGGGCGTTCGTCGGGTGGGCCGACCGGCTCGCGGTACTCCTCGCCGACCGGCGCCCCGAGGGCGACTTCAGTTACACGAACCTGGCCGTGCGCGGGAAACTGCTCGACCAGATCGCGTCGGACCAGGTACCCGAGGCGGCCGCGCTCGCCCCGGACCTCGTCTCCGTCTGCGCGGGCGGCAACGACATCATCCGCCCCGGCACCGACCCGGACGAGACGGCCGAGCGCTTCGAACGCGCCGTGGCCCAGCTCGCGGCGGGCGCCGGCACCGTGCTGGTGGCGACCGGCTTCGACACCCGGGGCGTGCCGCTCCTCAAGCATCTTCGCGGCAAGATCGCCACGTACAACGGTCATGTACGGGCCATCGCCGACCGGTACGATTGCCCGGTGCTGGACCTGTGGTCCCTGAAGTCCGCCCGGGACCGCAGGGCCTGGGACGCCGACCGGCTGCATCTCTCGCCCGAGGGCCACACCCGGGTGGCGCTGCGCGCGGGCCAGGCGCTCGGCCTCGCGATCCCGGCCGACCCCGAGCAGGAGTGGCCGCTGCTGCCGCCGCGCGGCTCGCTGGAGATCCGGCGCGACGACGTGCACTGGGCGCGTACGCATCTGGTGCCGTGGATCGGGCGCCGGCTGCGCGGGGAGTCCTCCGGGGACCATGTGGTGGCGAAGGGTGTGCTGTCGCCGAGCGACATCAGGATGCGGATCGCGTCCGTGGCGTGAGGGTGGTGCGGGGTGTGAGCCTCGTCCGGGGCAGGGGACCGTGCGCCGCCCCCGCCCGAACCGCGCTCGCGGGGGCGGCGGCCGTCGGCACGCTTTCGTCGTGTGTCCGTCGCCCGGCCGCAACGGAGTCGACCGCTCGCGGTGGGTGAGATCCGGAACACTGTTCGGGAACAGTGAGGGCCGCGTGAGCGTTGGGAACTGTGGCCGGGGTCACCCGGCCCGCGGCGGCTCCGGGCCGCCACAGCCGCCGACGACGATGGAGCCCTCAGTGACTCCCCCTGGAGGTACCGTGTCCGGTCTTCGTTCCCAGAGCTCCGGGCTCCGCGCGCTACAGCCCGAAGCCTTCGGCGCGGAGCCGCGCGGTGAGCGCCTCGCGCGTATCCACCGCTCCCCGCATTTCAAGGACGGCGTCTTCCAGAACCCCGGCGGCACGGCCAGTACCCGGCCCTCCGGCTCTGCGCTGGACCTCGCCAAGGCGTTCTTCGACAAGGACACGCGTCCGGTCCGCGCGCCGCACGGCAGCATCCCGGTGCACCCCACCACGGTGGCCGACCTGGCCAGGCCGCCGGTCTCCGGCCTGCGGGTGACCTGGCTCGGACATTCCAGCGTGCTGGTGGAGATCGACGGGCACCGGGTGCTGTTCGACCCGGTCTGGGGCGAGCGCTGTTCGCCGTTCCCCTTCGCCGGGCCCAAGCGGCTGCACCCGGTCCCGCTGCCGCTGGCCGCGCTCGGCCCGGTCGACGTGGTGGTCATCTCCCACGACCACTACGACCACCTCGACCTGCCCACCATCAAGGCACTGGCCGGCACCGACACCCTGTTCGCCGTCCCGCTGGGCGTGGGCGCGCACCTCGAACACTGGGGGGTGTCCCCGGACCGGCTGCGCGAGCTGGACTGGCACGAGTCCACCGAGGTCGGCGGCGTCACGCTCACCGCGACCCCGGCCCGCCACTTCTGCGGGCGGGGCCTGCGCAACACCCAGCACACCCTGTGGGCCTCCTGGGTCGTCGCGGGCGAGCGCCACCGGGTGTACCACAGCGGCGACACCGGCTACTTCGAGGGCTTCAAGGACATCGGCGCTGCGCACGGCCCGTTCGACATCACCATGATCCAGATCGGCGCGTACAGCCCCTACTGGCCCGACATCCACATGACCCCCGAGGAGGGCGTCCGCGCTCACCTCGACCTTCAGTCCGGCACCCCGCACGGCGTTCTCCTCCCCATCCACTGGGGCACCTTCAACCTGGCGATGCACGCGTGGGCGGAGCCGGGGGAGTGGACGAAGGACGCGGGTGAGGCGGTCGGCCAGGCCGTGGCGTCTCCCCGTCCGGGTGAGCCCTTCGAGCCGGGCGGGCGCGTGCCGTCCGACCCGTGGTGGCGGTCCGTGTCCGGCCCGATCGCCCACCCGTGGCGCCGGCCGCGTCCGGTGGTGACGACGGCTGCCGGGGAGCGGAGTGAGGATCTCGACTTCGCGGGGGATGTGTGACGCGCTTCGGGGGCCGCGGAGGCGATGATCAGGCGGCGACGTCTCCGGGAACGTGACTTCCGGGCCGGGTGAGGTGCCGTGAGCGGTGTTCCTCGCGTGCGGGGAGGGTGCCGGGGTGCCGGCGCGTATCGGCTCGATCGACGAGTCGTCAAAGAACGACAGCAGGCGGTGCCCTGGTTCGGGGCGCCGCCTGTTGTCGTGTGGGGGTGTGGTGGGGGTCAGAAGCGGGGGTGGGTGTCGGCGGTGCCGATGGTCAGGCCGGTGGAGAAGATCTTGGTGTTGAGTGTGGTGTTGAGGGCGCCGG
>NZ_JBHXLV010000261.1:0-8253 GCF_042721685.1 Streptomyces sp. NPDC058459
GGGGCGCCGTCCTGTGCCGGGCCGTGCGCTACTTCGCCGGCTCGGGCTCCGGCTCGGTGGCGGGCTCGTCCTCGTCCGCGGGGTCCGCCGGGGTGCGGACGGAGTCCAGCAGGAGCTGGGCCACGTCCACGACCTGGATGGACTCCTTCGCCTTGCCGTCGTTCTTCTTGCCGTTGACCGAGTCCGTCAGCATGACCAGGCAGAACGGGCAGGCCGTGGAGACGATGTCCGGGTTGAGGGAGAGGGCCTCGTCGACGCGCTCGTTGTTGATGCGCTTGCCGATCCGCTCCTCCATCCACATCCGCGCACCACCGGCGCCACAGCAGAAGCCGCGCTCCTTGTGGCGGTGCATCTCCTCGTTCCTGAGGCCCGGGACCTTGCCGATGATCTCGCGCGGAGGCGTGTAGATCTTGTTGTGCCGGCCCAGGTAGCAGGGGTCGTGGTACGTGATGATGCCCTCGACCGGGGTGACGGGGACCAGCTTGCCCTCGTCCACCAGGTGCTGGAGCAGCTGGGTGTGGTGGATGACCTCGTAGTCGCCGCCGAGCTGCGGGTACTCGTTGCCGAGCGTGTTGAGGCAGTGCGGGCAGGTGGCGACGATCTTCTTGGCCGACTTCGGCTTCGCCGACTCGGGGACCACCTTGCCGTCGTCGTCCAGCTCCTCGCCGAAGGCGGCGTTGAGGGACATGACGTTCTCCATGCCCAGCTCCTGGAACAGGGGCTCGTTGCCGAGGCGGCGGGCGGAGTCACCGGTGCACTTCTCGTCGCCGCCCATGATGGCGAACTTGACGCCCGCGATGTGCAGCAGCTCGGCGAACGCCTTGGTCGTCTTCTTGGCGCGGTCCTCCAGCGCGCCGGCGCAGCCGACCCAGTAGAGGTACTCGACCTCGGACAGGTCCTCGATGTCCTTGCCGACGACCGGGACCTCGAAGTCGACCTCCTTGGTCCACTCCAGCCGCTGCTTCTTGGCCAGGCCCCAGGGGTTGCCCTTCTTCTCCAGGTTCTTGAGCATCGTGCCCGCCTCGGACGGGAACGCGGACTCGATCATCACCTGGTAGCGGCGCATGTCGACGATGTGGTCGACGTGCTCGATGTCCACCGGGCACTGCTCGACACAGGCGCCGCAGGTGGTGCAGGACCACAGGACGTCGGGGTCGATGACGCCGTTCTCCTCGGCGGTGCCGATGAGCGGACGCTCGGCCTCGGCCAGCCCGGCCGCGGGCACGCCCGCCAGCTGCTCCTCGGACGCCTTCTCGTCGCCCTCCATGGTCTTGCCGCCCCCCGCGAGCAGGTAGGGCGCCTTGGCGTGGGCGTGGTCCCGCAGCGACATGATCAGCAGCTTCGGGGAGAGCGGCTTGCCGGTGTTCCACGCGGGGCACTGCGACTGGCAGCGGCCGCACTCGGTGCAGGTGGAGAAGTCCAGCAGGCCCTTCCAGGAGAACTGCTCGACCTGGGAGACGCCGAAGACGTCGTCGTCACCGGGGTCGGTGAAGTCGATCGGCTTGCCGCCGGAGGTCATCGGCTGGAGCGCGCCGAGCGCGACCCCGCCGTCCGCGTCCCGCTTGAACCAGATGTTCGGGAACGCCAGGAAGCGGTGCCAGGCCACACCCATGTTGGTGTTGAGCGAGACCACGATCATCCAGATGAACGAGGTCCCGATCTTGATCATGGCGACCAGGTAGACCAGGTTCTGCAGCGTGGTGACACCGAGCCCCTTGAAGGCGAGGACCAGCGGGTACGAGGCGAAGTAGGCAGCCTCGTAGTGGCCGACGTGGTGCAGGGCGCCTTCGAGGCCGCGGAGGGTGTAGATCGCCAGGCCGATGATGAGGATGACGTACTCGACGAAGTACGCCTGGCCCGCCTTGGAGCCGGCGAAGCGGGACTTGCGGCCCGGCCGGCTGGGCAGGCTCAGCAGCCGGATGGCCATGAGGACGAGGATGCCGAGCGTCGTCATGACGCCGATGAACTCGATGTACAGCTCGAAGGGCAGGAAGTCGCCGATGAGGGGCAGGGTCCAGTCGGCCTCGAAGAGCTGGCCGAACGCCTGGGCCAGGGTCGGCGGCAGCGTCAGGAAGCCCACGGCCACGAACCAGTGGGCCACACCGACGATGCCCCACCGGTTCATCCGGGTGTGGCCGAGGAACTCCCGCACCAGGGTCACGCTGCGCTGGTACGGGTTGTCGGTCCGGACACCGGCGGGGACGGGCTGGCCCAGCTTGAAGTACCGGACGAACTGTCCGACGGCACGGGCGAGCAGCGCGACACCGACCACGGTCAGGACCAGCGACACGATGATCGCGGCGAGTTGCATGAGGGGCTCCTGAGGCGGCCTCGAAATTACTAAGCGGTAACTTATGCAGTCCGTCTGAGACTACCCCCATCATCCTGCGCGACGCAGCCCGGCGCGGGGTGACGTGGGTCGCTGAGTTCGCCTTCGCCGGGACGGCGGAACCCCTCCCACGGGTCTCGTACGGCTCCTTGCATATAAGCGCGCTATAAGAGTTGAGCCCGGTTGACTCATGTCTGTTGACCCGAGGCGATCGGACTGGCACACTTGAGCCAGTCCCACTCAAGTTCTCTGGAGGAACCAACCATGGCACGTGCGGTCGGCATCGACCTGGGCACGACTAACTCCGTCGTCAGCGTTCTGGAGGGCGGCGAGCCCACCGTCATCACCAACGCCGAGGGTGCCCGGACCACGCCGTCCGTCGTCGCCTTCGCGAAGAACGGTGAGGTGCTCGTCGGCGAGGTCGCCAAGCGCCAAGCGGTCACGAACGTGGACCGGACCATCCGTTCCGTGAAGCGCCACATGGGCACGGACTGGTCGATCGAACTCGACGGCAAGAGCTTCAACCCGCAGCAGATGAGCGCCTTCATCCTGCAGAAGCTGAAGCGCGACGCCGAGGCGTACCTGGGCGAGAAGGTGGCCGACGCGGTCATCACCGTCCCGGCGTACTTCAACGACTCCGAGCGCCAGGCGACCAAGGAGGCCGGTGAGATCGCGGGTCTGAACGTCCTGCGTATCGTCAACGAGCCGACCGCCGCCGCTCTCGCGTACGGCCTCGACAAGGACGACCAGACCATCCTGGTCTTCGACCTCGGTGGCGGCACCTTCGACGTGTCGCTGCTGGAGATCGGTGACGGCGTCGTCGAGGTGAAGGCCACCAACGGTGACAACCACCTCGGTGGTGACGACTGGGACCAGCGCGTCGTCGACTTCCTGGTCCAGCAGTTCAGGGCCGGCCACGGCGTGGACCTCGCCAAGGACAAGATGGCCCTCCAGCGCCTCCGCGAGGCCGCCGAGAAGGCCAAGATCGAGCTGTCCTCCTCCACGGAGACCTCGGTCAACCTGCCCTACATCACGGCGTCCGCCGAGGGCCCGCTGCACCTGGACGAGAAGCTCACCCGCGCCCAGTTCCAGCAGCTGACCGCCGACCTGCTGGAGCGCTGCAAGACGCCGTTCCACAACGTCATCAAGGACGCGGGCATCCAGCTGTCCGAGATCGACCACGTCGTCCTCGTCGGTGGCTCCACCCGCATGCCGGCCGTCGCCGAGCTGGTGAAGGAGCTGACCGGCGGCAACGAGGCCAACAAGGGCGTGAACCCGGACGAGGTCGTCGCCATCGGCGCCGCCCTCCAGGCCGGTGTCCTCAAGGGCGAGGTCAAGGACGTCCTGCTGCTCGACGTCACCCCGCTGTCCCTCGGTATCGAGACCAAGGGCGGCATCATGACCAAGCTCATCGAGCGGAACACGACGATCCCGACCAAGCGGTCCGAGATCTTCACCACCGCCGAGGACAACCAGCCCTCCGTACAGATCCAGGTCTACCAGGGCGAGCGCGAGATCGCGGCGTACAACAAGAAGCTCGGGATGTTCGAGCTGACCGGTCTGCCGCCGGCCCCGCGCGGTGTCCCGCAGATCGAGGTCGCCTTCGACATCGACGCCAACGGCATCATGCACGTGACCGCGAAGGACCTGGGCACGGGCAAGGAGCAGAAGATGACCGTCACCGGCGGCTCCTCGCTGCCGAAGGACGAGGTCGACCGGATGCGCCAGGAGGCCGAGAAGTACGCGGAGGAGGACCACGCCCGCCGCGAGGCCGCCGAGTCCCGCAACCAGGGCGAGCAGCTCGTCTACCAGACCGAGAAGTTCCTCAAGGACAACGAGGACAAGGTCCCCGGCGAGATCAAGACCGAGGTCGAAGAGGCTGTCGCCGAGCTGAAGGAGAAGCTCAAGGGCGAGGACAGCGCGGAGATCCGTACGGCCACCGAGAAGGTCGCCGCGGTCTCGCAGAAGCTCGGCCAGGCCATGTACGCCGACGCCCAGGGCGCCCAGGCCGCCGGCGGTCCCTCCGCCGACGCCGGTGACGCCAAGGACGACGACGTCGTGGACGCCGAGATCGTCGACGACGAGCGCAAGGACGGTGCCGCGTGACGGAGGAGACTCCGGGCTTCGAGGAGAAGCCCGACGTCCCCTCCGGCGCGGACCCCGACGACGCCGAGCCGAAGGCCGCCTCCGAGGAGGAGGCGGCCCCGGCTGGGGACGCAAGCGCAGCTGTGGCCCTGGGGGCCGAGCTGGACCAGGCTCGTACGGCGCTCGGTGAGCGCACGGCGGACCTCCAGCGGCTCCAGGCCGAGTTCCAGAACTACCGCCGCCGCGTCGAGCGCGACCGCGTCGCGGTCAAGGAGGTCGCCGTCGCGAACCTTCTGACCGAGCTGCTGCCCGTGCTGGACGACATCGGCCGCGCGCGGGAGCACGGCGAACTGGTCGGCGGCTTCAAGTCGGTGGCCGAGTCGATGGAGACCGTGGCGGCCAAGATGGGCCTCATGCAGTTCGGCAAGGAGGGCGAGCCCTTCGACCCGACGATCCATGAAGCCCTGATGCACTCCTACGCGCCCGACGTCACCGAGACGACGTGCGTGGCCATCCTCCAGCCCGGTTACCGCATCGGTGAGCGCACCATCCGCCCCGCGCGGGTGGCCGTCGCCGAGCCGCAGCCCGGCGCGACGACCGTCCAGGCGGAGGAGGCCGAGGAGGGCGCGGCCGACGACAAGGAGAACGGTGGCCCGGAGGAGGGCTGACGTAATCACCGAGATCACGCAGGACCGGAAGGAGGGACGTCGGGGATGAGCACCAAGGACTTCATCGAGAAGGACTTCTACAAGGTCCTCGGCGTCCCCAAGGACGCCACCGAGGCGGAGATCAAGAAGGCGTACCGGAAGCTCGCCCGCGAGTTCCACCCGGACGCCAACAAGGGCAACACCCGCGCCGAGGAGCGCTTCAAGGAGATCTCCGAGGCGAACGACGTCCTCGGCGACCCCAAGAAGCGCAAGGAGTACGACGACGCGCGCGCCCTGTTCGGCAACGGCGGCTTCCGTCCCGGGCCGGGCGCGGGCGGCGGGCAGTTCAACTTCGACCTCGGCGACCTCTTCGGCGGCGCCGGCGGTGCGGGCGGCCCGCAGAGCGGCAGCTTCGGCGGCGGCATCGGCGATGTCTTCGGTGGCCTGTTCAACCGGGGCGGCGCGGGTACCACCCGTACCCAGCCGCGCCGGGGGCAGGACGTCGACACGGAGGTGACGCTCAGCTTCACCGAGGCGATCGAGGGCGCGACCGTACCGCTGCGGATGACCTCGCAGGCGCCGTGCAAGGCGTGTTCGGGCACCGGCGACAAGAACGGCACCCCGCGCGTGTGCCCGACCTGCGTCGGCACCGGGCAGGTCGCGCGGGGTTCGGGCGGCGGCTTCTCGCTCACCGACCCGTGCCCCGACTGCAAGGGTCGCGGCCTGATCGCCGAGCACCCCTGCACCGACTGCGGCGGCAGCGGCCGGGCCAAGTCCTCCCGCACCATGCAGGTCCGCATCCCGGCGGGCGTCACCGACGCGCAGCGCATCCGGCTGCGCGGCAAGGGCGCGCCCGGCGAGCGCGGCGGTCCGGCGGGCGACCTGTACGTCACCGTCCATGTCGGCGAGCACAGGGTGTTCGGGCGCAAGGGCGACAACCTCACCGTCACCGTCCCGGTGACGTTCGCCGAGGCGGCCCTCGGCGGCGAGGTGCGGGTACCCACCCTCGGCGGGTCCCCGGTCACCCTGAAGCTGCCGCCCGGCACGCCCAACGGCCGCACCATGCGGGCGCGGGGCAAGGGCGCGGCGCGCAAGGACGGCAGCCATGGTGATCTGCTGATCACCGTGGAGGTGAGTGTCCCGAAGGACCTCTCGGGGAAGGCTCGTGACGCGCTCGAGGCGTATCGCGAGGCGACCGCGGACGACGACCCGCGGGCGGAGCTGTTCGAGGCCGCGAAGGGAGAATGAGCCCGATGGACACACCCGGTCGTCGGCGCAACCCGTACGAGCTGACCGAGGAGACCCCGGTCTACGTCATCTCGGTCGCCGCGCAGCTCTCCGGACTCCATCCGCAGACGCTCCGGCAGTACGACCGCCTCGGTCTGGTCTCCCCGGACCGCACGGCGGGGCGCGGGCGGCGCTATTCGGCCCGTGACATCGAACTGCTCCGCCAGGTGCAGCAGTTGTCGCAGGACGAGGGCATCAACCTGGCCGGCATCAAGCGCATCATCGAACTGGAGAACCATGTCGCGGCTCTCCAGTCCCGGGTCGCGGAGCTGGAGTCGGCCCTGGACGGCGCGGCGGCGACGATGCGTCAGCGCGAGGCCGCCGTGCACGCCTCCTACCGGCGTGACCTGGTCCCGTACCAGGAGGTCCAGCAGACCAGCGCGCTGGTGGTGTGGCGGCCCAAGCGGCAGCCGTCCGCGGACTGAACCGGACGCAGCCGAGCACCTTCGAAGGGGCCGGGAGGCACAAGTCTCCCGGCCCCTTCGCCCGTTCGGGAAGAAGGTGTGCACGGCGTGGCTGACTTCGTTCGCCTGTGTGTACGTAACACGGGGTCCGCGCGGGAGGGTTGTGCAGGGGGTTTACAGTGGGTTGCGCAAGGTTCCGTCAGGTCTTCACCGGTCAAACGGAGCGTGGTGTTGCCATCTCGTTAAGTTGTTTCGCTTGACGCCATGGGGCGCCGCCAAGTTGTCTTTTCAGACACCCGGGTCGCACGCAGCACCCCGCCAGAACGCACCTGAAGTGAGCCCTCGAATGCGTCGTATCGCCATGTCCGTGGCCGTCTCCGCGATGGTCCTCCCGCTCGCCGGCTGCGGCGTCCTGAACGCTGCGGGAGACGACGCGAGCGCCAGCCCGACCGTGGGCGACGAGGTCACCGTCGGTCTGCTGCTGCCGGAGAAGGCCAACACCCGCTACGACAAGTTCGACTACCCGATCATCAAGAGCCAGGTGTCCGAACTGACCCACAAGAAGGGGAAGGTCGAGTACGCCAACGCCGACGCGGACGCCGGTCAGCAGGCCGACCAGATGCAGCGGATGATCGACGAGAAGGTCAACGTCATCCTGCTGGACGCCGTCGACTCGCACGCCGTCGCGCCCACGGTGAAGAAGGCCAAGGCCGCCGGCATCCCGGTCATCGCCTACGACCGGCTGGCCGAGGGCCCGATCGACGCGTACATCTCCTTCGACAACGAGCTGGTCGGCCAGGTGCAGGGCCGCTCGCTGCTGGAGCGGCTGGGTTCGGGCGCCGGGCTCTCCGACAAGATCGTGATGATGAACGGCTCGCCCACCGACCCCAACGCCAAGCAGTTCAAGGAGGGCGCGCTCTCCGAGCTGAACGGCAAGGTGACCATCGCGGACAGCTTCGACACCATCAAGTGGAAGCCGGAGAACGCCGAGGCCAACATGACCGAGGCGATCGGCAAGATAGGCAAGTCCGACATCGCGGCCGTCTACTCCGCCAACGACGGCATGGCGGCCGGGGTCATCAAGGCCCTCAAGAAGGCCGGCGTCACCACGATGCCCCCGATCACCGGTCAGGACGCCGAACTCGACGCCGTGCAGCGCATCCTGGCGGGCGAGCAGTACATGAGCGTCTACAAGTCCTACCCGGACGAGGCCGAGGCCGCGGCCCGGATGGCCGTCGCCAAGGTGCAGGGCAAGGACATCCAGTTCGACGCCCTCACCCAGGACCGCATCGACAGCCCCACCGACAAGCAGATCCCGGCCAAGCTGGTCCAGGTGAGCGCGCTGACCAAGGGCAAGATCAAGGAAACGGTCGTCGCGGACGGCATCTACACGGTCGACGAGATCTGCACGGCCGGCTACAAGTCGGCCTGCGAGGCCGTCGGCCTGCGCTGACACCCCGGTACGCGGCCGGGGAACGGCCCGGAGACGGATGAGGGAGGC
>NZ_JBHXLV010000262.1:0-4035 GCF_042721685.1 Streptomyces sp. NPDC058459
CACGTGCAGCGTCCTCGGCAGGACACCGTGCCGCATCGCCTCGATCATCTTGATGATGCCGCCGACACCCGCCGCCGCCTGCGTGTGGCCGATGTTCGACTTCAGGGAGCCCAGCCACAGCGGCCGGTCCGCCGGCCGGTCCTGGCCGTACGTCGCGACGATGGCCTGCGCCTCGATCGGGTCGCCCAGGGTCGTCCCCGTACCGTGCGCCTCCATGGCGTCCACGTCGGCGCCCGTCAGACCTGCGTCGGCCAGGGCCTGCCGGATCACCCGCTGCTGGGAGGGACCGTTCGGGGCGGTGATGCCGTTGCTGGCCCCGTCCTGGTTCGTCGCCGTACCCCGGACGACCGCCAGGACCTGGTGGCCGTTGCGGCGGGCGTCCGACAGGCGCTCCACCAGGAGAAGCCCGACGCCTTCGCCGAAGGCGGTGCCGTCGGCACCCGCCGCGAACGCCTTGCAGCGTGCGTCCTGGGCGAGACCGCGCTGACGGCTGAAGCCGATGAAGATGTCCGGGTTGGCGAGGACCGTGGCCCCGCCCGCGAGCGCCAGGTCGCACTCGCCGCTGCGCAGCGAACGCACCGCCAGGTGCAGGGCGACGAGCGAGGAGGAGCAGGCCGTGTCGACCGTGACCGCCGGGCCCTCCAGGCCGAGCGTGTACGCGATCCGGCCGGAGGCGATGGAACCCGCGCTGCCGATCCCCAGGTACCCCTCCATGTCGGCCGGGAGCTTCACCCGCGACCCGTAGTCCGTGTAGACGACGCCCGCGAACACGCCGGTCTTCGACCCGTGCAGGGACGCCGGGTCGATGCCGGCCCGCTCGAACGCCTCCCAGGCGGTCTCCAGGAGCAGCCGCTGCTGCGGGTCCATGCTGGTTGCCTCGCGCGGGCTGATCCCGAAGAAGGCCGGGTCGAAGAGGTCGGCGTCGTGCAGGAAACCGCCCTCACGGGCGTACGAGGTCCCCGGGTGGGCCGGGTCCGGGTGGAAGAGCCGGTCCAGGTCCCAGCCCCGGTTGTCCGGGAAGGGCGAGATGACGTCGCTCTCGGAGGCGACGACCCGCCACAGGTCCTCGGGGGAGCGGACCCCGCCCGGGTAGCGGCAGGCCATCGCGACGATGGCGATCGGCTCGCCGTCGTACGCGCCTCCGCCCGAAGCCGCCGGCGCGGGAGCCGCCGCACCGAGGAGTTCGGTGCGCAGATGGGCGGCTAGCGCGGTGGGGGACGGGTGGTCGAAGACGAGGGTGCTGGGCAGGCGCAGACCGGTGGCGGTGTTGATCCGGTTGCGGAACTCCACGGCCGTCAGCGAGTCGAAGCCGAGGTCCTTGAACGCCCGCGAGGCGTCCACGACATCTCCGGGACCGTGCCCGAGCACCCCGCCCACCTGCGTCTTCACCAGATCGAGGAGGGTGCGCAGCTGCTCGGCCTCCGGCAGCCCCGCCAGCGACGAACCGTACGAACCCGCCGAGGCCCCGGCTCCCGCGGCCACGGCGCTGGGCACCACCCGCACCAGGGAACCGAGCACCGGCGGCAGAAGTCCCGACGCCGCCCGCTCCACGAGCGCGGCCCGGTTCAGCCGGGCCGCGACCAGCGCGGCCGGCGCCCTGGCGGCGACCGCAGCGCCGAACAGGCCGTCGACCTGCGCGGCGCCGAACGGCACCAGCGCGCGGGTGGCGCCGGAATCGCCGTCGCCGTCGGAGTCGCGCGGACCCCAGGCCACCACCACGCCGGGCAGGCCCAGCGAACGCCGCCGGGCCACCACCGCGTCCAGACGGGCGCCGAGCGCGGCGGCCGTCGCCCGGCCGGTCCCGCCCAGGACGCCGGAGGCGTCGGGAGCGAGGAGGACGAAGTCGGTGAGGGCCGCGTCCGCGGTGAGGTCGTGCAGGTGGGTGACCGCGTCGGCCCCGCCGCTCAGGTCCGCGGCGAAGGCCGCCGGGTCCACCGAGGCCAGCACGCTGCCGGGTGCGGCGCCGGCGACGTGGACGACGGCGGTCAGGGGCTGGTCGGCGGGGAGCAGGGCGAGGGCGGAGGCGAGCGCATCACGGTCCGCCGCACCGCCGACGGCGGTCCGCACGACGACCGACGGGGAGCCGTCCCCGTCGGCGGTGGCGTACGACTCCGCCCAGCGGGGGTCCGCCCCGAGCACCAGCACGCTCCGGTGACCCCGTTCCCGCACGAAGTGCCGTACCGCCGCCTCCGCGAGACCACCGTCGCCGGAGACGAGGACGGAGCCGGTCGAGGGGGACGGGGCGGGAGAGGGGGACGGGACCGGGGAGGGCGCGAAGTCCGAGGACGTGGTGCGCACGAGTCGGGGCGCGAGGAAGTCCCCGCCCCGCAGAGCGAGTTGAGGCTCGCCACCGAAAAGGGCCGTCGGCAGCGCCGCCAGGGAGGCGGGGGAGTCGTCGAGGTCGATCAGCGTCACGCGGCCGGGATGCTCCGACTGCACGGCGCGGACGAGACCCCACACGGTGGCACCCGCCGGGTCCGGCACGTCCTCCGGGGCCGCCGCCACCGCCGCCCGCGTGAGCACCGCGAACCGGGTCTCGGCCGAGTCCGGAGCGGCGAGGAGCTCCTGAAGGCGCGGGAGGAGCGCCGGGGCGTCGGCGCCGGTCAGCACGGCGAGGCCGGGAACCTCGGGGCCTTCCGCCGTGTCCAGGGGGGCCGAGCCGAGCGCGGTCTCCAGGCCGGGCAGCCCGTCACCGACCAGCGTCCACGCTCCGACTCCTTCGGCCGGCGCGAGCGGCGAAACGGGCAGGGCGGCGGCCGTCCAGTCGAGGCGCAACAGCCAGTCGTAACGGGCCCCGCCGCTCCTCGGGAGCGGGCGCGGCACGACCGCGGCCGCCGTCGCCACCGGCGCGCCCGTGACGTCACGGACGTCCAGACGGTAGCCGTCGCCGCGCTCGGTGAGCACCACGGAGAGGGCACCGGCCCCCACGGCGTGCAGGGTCACGTCCCGCCACTCCGCCGGGACCTCGTCCTCGTCGAGGGCGGGCAGCGCGGCCCGCAGCGCCCTGTCGAGCAGCCCCGGGTGCAGGCCGTAGCGGCCCGCCTCACCGGCCGACTCCTCCGGGAGCGCCACCTCGGCGCGGGCCCCGCCGTCCGGCACGGGCGCGTCGGCACCAGGGTCCGCGGCGGCGGCGAGCAGCCCGGACGCGAGCGCCGACCACGGCCGGTGCAGGGCGTCGTCGTCCGCGCCGTCCTCGTACGGCCGGGCGTGCAGCGTGAAGGCGCGCCCTCCGTCCTCCCCGGGCGCGGCCACCGTGAGCTGCACGTCGACCCCGCCCGTCGGCGGCAGCGCGACGGCATCGCCCAGCGTCAGCCGGGCGATGCCCAGACCGCCGAGCATCCGGCCCGCCTGGAGCGCCAGCTCGAACGGCACGGTGCCGTGGAGGACGGCCCCCGTCAGCCACGGGTGGGCGTGCGCGGCGATCCGGCCGGTGAGCAGGAGCGCGTCGCCGTCCGCCAGGGTCGTCGCGGCGGAGAGGAGCGGATGCTGCGTGGTGTGCAGGCCCAGGCTCTCGGGATCGCCTCCCGTCGCGGCGTCCTCCAGCCAGTAGTGCCCGTGTTGGAAGGGGTAGGTGGGGAGGTCGGTGGGGTGGGTGGTGGTGGGTGTGGTGTGCCAGGTGACGGGGGTGCCGTGGGTGTGGTGGTGGGCGAGGTGGTGGTGGAAGCGGGTGAGGGTGTCGTCGTTGCGGCGGAGGGTGCCGGTGACGAGGGTGGTGAGGTCGGGGTTGTGGGTTTCTGCGGTGTCCTGGACGGCGGTGGTGAGGACGGGGTGGGGGCTGGTTTCGATGTAGGTGGTGTGGCCGTTGTCGAGGAGGGTGTGGAGGGTGGGGTGGAAGAGGACGGGGTTGGCGAGGTTCTGGTACCAGTACTCGGCGTCGAGTGTGGCTGTGTCGATCGGGCCGCCGGTCAGTGTGGAGTGGAAGGCGATGGGGCTTGTGATTGGTTCGATGTCGTGGAGGAGGGATGTGAGCTGGTCGTGGAGGGGGTGGACGTGGGGGGTGTGGGAGGCGTAGTCGACGTCGATGGGGCGGGCGCG
>NZ_JBHXLV010000262.1:4134-8106 GCF_042721685.1 Streptomyces sp. NPDC058459
GACAGCAGCCACGGCGACACGCCGGCCGGCGCGGCGGCGGGCACCGCTTCCGCGGGCTCCTCCTCCCCCTGCTCCAGGACGACGTGCGCGTTCGTGCCGCTGATGCCGAACGACGACACCCCCGCCCGGCGGGGCCGGTCGGCCTCGGGCCAGGGGATCTCGTCCGAGAGGAGTTCGACGGCGCCGGCCGACCAGTCGACGTGCGGCGACGGCTCGTCCACGTGCAGCGTCCTCGGCAGGACACCGTGCCGCATCGCCTCGATCATCTTGATGATGCCGCCGACGCCCGCCGCCGCCTGCGTGTGGCCGATGTTCGACTTGAGCGAGCCCAGCCACAGCGGCCGGTCGTCCGGCCGGTCCTGGCCGTAGGTCGCCAGGAGGGCCTGGGCCTCGATCGGGTCGCCGAGGCGGGTACCGGTGCCGTGGGCCTCGACGGCGTCCACGTCGGAGGTGGTCAGACCGGCGTCCGCGAGGGCCTGCCGGATCACCCGCTGCTGCGAGGGGCCGTTCGGGGCCGACAGCTGGCCGCTCGTCCCGTCCTGGTTGACGGCGGAGCCGCGCACCACGGCGAGGACCTGGTGGCCGTTGCGACGGGCGTCCGACAGGCGCTCCACGAGCAGCAGGCCGACGCCCTCGCCCCAGCCCGTGCCGTCCGCCGCCGCCGCGAACGCCTTGCAGCGCCCGTCGGCCGACAGGCCGCGCTGGCGGCTGAACTCGACGAACAGGCCCGGCGTCGCGATGACCGTGGCGCCGCCCGCGAGCGCGAGGTCGCACTCGCCGTTGCGGAGCGCCTGCACCGCCAGGTGGAGGGCGACGAGCGAGGAGGAGCAGGCCGTGTCGACCGTGACCGCCGGGCCCTCCAGACCGAAGGTGTACGACAGGCGGCCGGAGGCGATGGAACCGGCGCTGCCCGTCCCGATGTACCCCTCCAGACCGTCCGGTGCCTTCCGGATCCGGCCGCCGTAGTCCCCGTACATGACGCCGGCGAAGACGCCGGTCCGGCTGCCGCGCAGGGTCCGGGCGTCGATGCCGGCCCGCTCGAAGGTCTCCCAGGCGGTCTCCAGGAGCAGCCGCTGCTGGGGGTCGACCGCCAGCGCCTCCCGCGGGCTGATGCCGAAGAAGGCCGGGTCGAAGCGGTCGGCGTCGTGCAGGAAGCCGCCCTCACGGGCGTAGGTCCTGCCGGTCCGCTCCGGGTCCGGGTCGTACAGTCCGGCCGTGTCCCAGCCCCGGTTCTCGGGGAAGGGCGAGATGGCGTCCGTGCCCGACGACACGACCTGCCACAGGTCCTCCGGGGAGCGCACCCCGCCCGGGTAGCGGCACGCCATGCCGACGACGGCGATCGGCTCGTGCCGCTCGGCCTCGGCCCGGCTCAGCTGCTCCCGCGTCTGGAGCAGGTCCGCGGTCACCCGCCTGAGGTAGTCGCGGAGCTTGTCCTCGTTGTTCGTCATGCGACGTCAACTCTCCTCTTCGGTCCGGTGATCGGGGTGCCTGAAGTGCCTGACGCGCGGGAACCGCGGGATGTCCTGGTGGAGGGAGTCACCGTCACTCCGGTCCGGTGCCGCCGTCGATGAGCCGGAACAGCTCGTCGTCGGTGGCGTCGTCCAGGAGCGCGGCGGCCGAAGTCTCGGCGGGCGCCGGGCCGGAACCGGCAGCGGTGGTCACCCGCCCGGGGCTGAGCCGGGCCAGGACGGCCGCCAGCCGGTCGGCGACGCGTTCGCGCGCCTCCGGGCTGAGCCCGTCCGGTCCGTCCCCGGTCCCGTCGGCGCCGAAGGACGCCTCCAGTTCCGCGATGCGCGCCAGGGCCGCGGCAGCGCCGCCGGGCAGGTGCGGTGCCAGTTCGGCCAGCAGGTGCGTGGCGAGGACGGCGGCCGTCGGGTGGTCGAAGAGCACGGTGGTGGGCAGCCGCAGCCCGGTCTCGCTGCCGAGCCGGTTGCGCAGCTCGACGGCCGTGAGCGAGTCGAAGCCCAGGTCGAGCAGGCCCCGGTCGACGGGCACCGGGTGGTGCGGCGGGTGGCCCAGCACGTCCGCGACCGTGGCGCGGACGAGGTCGAGGGCGATCCGGGGCCGGTCCGCCGCGGCTGCCTCCGCGAGCTTGCGGAGCCACGGAGGGGTGCCGTTCCCGGTCGCGCCGGCATCCGTCGCCGGGCCCTGCCCGGACGCAGGCCGCGAGGCGCCGGTCCAGGGGACCAGGCCGCGCAGGACCGCGGGGAGCCCGGCCGGGTCGCCGACGCGCCGCAGCGCCGCGGTGTCGATCCTGGCCGGGACGGCGACCGCCGGACCGGTGCGGAGCGCCGCGTCGAAGAGGCGCAGCCCCTCGTCCGTGCCCA
The DNA here is from genome assembly GCF_042721685.1 of Streptomyces sp. NPDC058459. Lineage (NCBI taxonomy): Bacteria > Bacillati > Actinomycetota > Actinomycetes > Kitasatosporales > Streptomycetaceae > Streptomyces > Streptomyces sp. NPDC058459. The sequence continues at coordinate 6,462 of NZ_JBHXLV010000262.1, forward strand.
GCGGGGCGATGCCGGAGCGGGCGATGCGGGCGAGGTCGGCGGCGCCGAGCGCCCCGCCCATGCCGGCCTCGGTGTCCCACAGCCCCCAGGCCAGCGAGACGGCGGGCAGGCCCTGGGCCCTCCGGTACTGGGCGAGCGCGTCCAGGGAGGCGTTCGCGGCGGCGTAGTTGGCCTGACCGGGGTTGCCGATCAGTCCGGCGACCGAGGAGAAGAGGACGAATGCGTCGAGTTCCAGGCCGAGTTCGACGGCCGCCTCGTGGAGCAGTCGGGCCGCGTCCGCCTTCGGCCGCAGCACGTCCGCCAGGTCCGTCTCCGTGAGCGAGCCGAGCGTGCCGTCCCGGGTGACCCCGGCGGCGTGGACGACGGCGGTGACCGGATGGGCGTCGGGGACGCCGGTGAGGAGGGCGCGGACGGTGTCGGGGTCGGCGGTGTCGGCGGCGGTCAGGGTCACCTCGGCTCCCAGGTCCTCCAGTCGGGCTAGGAGCCCGGCGGCCCCGGGCGCGTCGGGACCGCGCCTGCTGGTGAGCAGGAGGTGCCGGACGCCGTGGGCGGTGACGAGGTGTTCGGCGAGGAGACCGCCGAGCGCGCCGGTGGCGCCGGTCAGCAGGACGGTGCCCTCGGTCCGGGTGAGGGGTCCGTCCGCGTCCGTGGCTTCCGGCGGCGTCACGACCGCCAGCCTCGGTACAGACACGCTTCCCTCCCGCAGGGCGAGTTGGGGCTCGCCCGTGGCGAGGACACGTCCGAGCGCCGCCGTCGAGGACTCGCTCCCGTCCGTGTCCACCAGCACGAACCGCCCGGGGTGCTCGCCCTGCGCCGTGCGCACGAGCCCCCACAGCGCCGCCTCGGCGAATCCGGAGACAGGGTCCGACTCCCGTACCGACAGCGCGTGTTCGGTGACCACGGTCAGCGTCGACCGGAACTCCTCGCCGTCCTCGGCCGACCATTCCCTCAGAACGGACAGCAGCTCCCACGGGGTGGTGTCCGGGCCCGCCGTGAAGACGGTGTACGGGGCCGGGGTCGCGGGGCTCGTCCCGTACGGCGTCCACGGCGCGGCCGGCGCCGCCGGGGCCGGCAGCGGCACCCAGTCCACCCGGTGCAGGGTGCTTCCGGAGCGGCTCCCGGCCGTGGACCCCGCCAGGATCCGGGCCGGGTCCGCCTCCCGTACGACCAGCTCCGCCACGGAGAGCACCGGTCGGCCGGACCCGTCCGCGAGGAGGAGCGAGGTCCGGTCCCGGTCGTCCGCGCCGGCCGGGTCCTTCGGGGTGAGCGCGACCCGGAGCGGGCCGGCCGGCGGCGTACCGTCGCCGTGGACCCGTACGCCCGCCCAGGAGAACGGAACCCGCAGCCCGCCGGAACCGCCCGTGCCCTCCAGCGCCAGCGGGTGCAGCGCCGCGTCGAGCGAGGCCGGGGCCACCGGGGCGCCGTGGCCCGCGGCAGGGACGCCCTCGGCGGGCGCGACCTCCGCGAACCAGGCGCCGTCGGCGCCGCGCCAGACGGCGCGCAGGCCCTGGAAGGCGGGCCCGTAGGCGTAGCCGAGGCGGGCCAGATCCTCGTAGGCGGACGAGACGTCGACCGGCTCGGCTCCGGGCGGCGGCCACGCGGTCAGCGGGGCCGGCGGCTCCGGGGTCTCCTCCTGGGCCAGGAC
>NZ_JBHXLV010000263.1:0-8103 GCF_042721685.1 Streptomyces sp. NPDC058459
GGCTTCGCCCGCGCTCAGCGGGAACGCGCCGGACGTTACCGGGTCTGCTGCGCCGGCACGCCGCGCGCGACCGTCTCGTCCTCCACCGGGGAACTGGCGGCGGCGACCGCGGCACCCGTCAGCGTGGCGAGCATCTCGCGGACGTTGGTCAGCTGGGCGTTGATGCTGTCGCGGCGGTTGGTCAGCGCCGCGAGCTCCCGCTCGGACTCCGAACGGATGCGGTCCGCCTTGGCGTTGGCGTCCGCCACGATGTCCTCGGCCTGACGCTGCGCCGTCTCCACCGTCTGCCGCGCACGGCGGTCGGCGTCGGTGCGCAGCTTCTCCGCCTCCAGGCGCAGCTGCTCGGCGCGGTGCTCGATCTCCGCGAGCCGCTTCTCCGCCTTCTGCTGACGCGACGCCAGATCCCGCTCGGACTGCTCGCGCCGCTTGGCGAGGTTGGTCTCGAAGTCGGCGGCGGCCTGCGCGGCCTTGGCGCGGGTCGTCTCGAACTCGGCCGCGGCCTCCTCGCGCTTGGACTGCGCGTCCTTCTGCGCGTCGGACCGCAGCTGCGACGCCTCGCCCTGGGCCTTCTCGACGATCCGGACGCCCTCGTCCTCGGCCTTCGCCTTGCGCTCGGCGGCGAACGACTCCGCGTCGTTGCGGACCTGCTGGGCGGCCGACTCGGCGAGGTCGCGGTGCTGTTCGGAAGCGCGCCGCGCCTCCTCACGCAGGTCCTTCGCCTCCTCCTCGGCGAGGCGCAGGATCTTCTCGACCCGCGCGCCGAGACCCGCGTACGACGGCTCGGCGTCGGTCATCTGGGCCTGGGCGTTCTGCGTCTCGAGGTGAAGCTCCTCGATGCGCTTCTCCAGTGCGGTGATCCGGGAGAGCGCGCTGTCACGGTCGGAGACGAGCTTGGAGATGCGTTCGTCCACCTGAGCGCGGTCGTATCCACGCCGCACAAGCTCGAAGCCGTAGGGGGAAGTGTCGCTCATGGGGTTCCTGTCGAATGAGACCGGTGAGGTGATAGAGGGAATCCTAGGCGCCGAAGCGGTGTGTCATCGAGCGGATACGTGTTTGGTCTGGAGAATGACACCTCTTTCGGGTGGCTGACCGCCCTACAGCTTGCCAAATACCAGGGCAAAGCCCTCCAGAACAACCGGTTTCCACTCTCCGCCGTACGCGGCGCCGCCCCGCCGTACCCCGCGCCGCCCCGCGCTACCCGTCCGGGTTCTTGCCACCCGATCGGGGCGGCCCCACCGTGGCCCCCGCCTTGACCCCGCCGTCCTTGGCCGCCGGGCTCTCGAAGGACTCCAGCGCCTCCAGCACGTCCTGGACCCGCGAGATCTCGGTGTTGATGTCCTCCCGGCGGCGCACCAGGATCTCCAGCTCCCGCTTGCCCTCCTCGACCGTGCGCCGGGCCTCGTGGATCGCCTCGGCCTTGAGGTCCTCGGCCTCCCTGACGAGCCTGATCTTCTTCTGCTCGGCCTCCTTGAGCAGACCCTCCGCCTTCTTCACGGCGGCGATACGCACCTTGCCCGCCTCGGAGTTGGCCTCCGAGACCAGTTCCTTCGCCTGCGTCCGCGCCTTGGACAACTGCTCCTCGGCCGCCTTGATCAGGGTGTCGCAGCGGTCACCGGTCGACTTCATCGTCTCGGCCGCCTCCCGGCGGGCCCGCTCGTGCAGCTCCTCGATCTCCGAGGTGACCCGCTCGCGCAGCTCCTCCGCCCGCTCCCGGATCGCGGTCGCGTCCCGGCGCGCCCCGACCAGCAGCTCATCGGCGTCCGTACGGGCCTTCTCCACACGGGAGTTGCCCTCCACCGTCGCCGCGGACACGACCCGCTCCGCCTCGGTGCGGGCCGCACCCACCATCGAGTCGGCCTGGCCCTCCGCGTCCGCGGTGGCCTGCTGCGCCTGCTGCCGCGCCTCCGTGAGCAGCTTGTCCGCCTCGGCTGCCGTCTCCGAGATGAGGGTGTCGACCTGCTCGGCCGCCTCCGAACGCCGCTTGTTGGCCTCGCCGCGCGCCGCGTCCAGCGTCCGCTCGGCCTCCTCGCGCGCCGACCCGGTCAGCCGCTCGGCCTCCGCCGCCGCCTCGGACCTGACCCGGTCGGCCTCGGCGCGTGTCCGCTCCGCGTGCCGCCGCGCCGTGCCGGCCGTCTCCGCCGCCTCGGCCCGCAGCCGCTCCGCGTCGTCGGTCGCGTCCGCGATCAGCTGCCCGGCGCCCGCCACCGCCTCGGCGCGGACCCGGTCCGCCTCCGCGACCGTCTCGGTCCGGAGCCGCTCCGCCTCGGAACTCGCCTCGGTGATCAGGGTGTCGGCCTGCGTCGCCGCGTCCGAACGGATGCGGTTGGCGTCCTCGCGGGCGTCCGCCCGCGTCCGGGCCGCCGCCTGATCGGCCTCGGCCACCTTCTCAGACACCTCGGTACGCACCCGCTGCGCGTACTCGGACGCCTCCGAGCGGACCCGCTCCGACTCCTGGGCCGCCTCGGCGACCGTGCGCTCCGCCAGCTCCCGGGCCGCCTGGGACTCCTCGTTCGCCTGCCGGCGCAGCCGCGTCGCGTCCTCGCCCGCCCGCTCCCGCTCGGCGTAGGCGTCGGTGCGGACCCGGTCCGCCTCCTCCTCGGCCTCCCGGCGGGTACGGTCCGCCGCGTGCTCGGCGGCCGACCGCAAGCCGACGATCTCCTCCTGCGCCTGCTCCTGCAGCCCGCTGACCGAGTCCCGTACCTGCGCCGCGTGGGTCTCGGCGGCGGACACCATCTCGGTGGCCCGCCGGTCCGCCTCCGCCACCAGCCGGGTCGCCTCGGCCTGCGCCTCCTCCACGCGCTTGCGCGCGGAGGCCAGCAGCTCCTCGCTCTGCTCGCGGGCCCGCCCGCGCTCCTGGTCCGCGTCCTCGCGGGCCGCACCGAGCAGTTCCTCCGCCTCCCGGCGGCGCCGGGCGGCCTCCTCCTGGGCGGCGGCCAGCGTCTCGGACGCCTCCGTGCCCAGCCGCTCCGCGGCGGTCTGCGCCTCCGCGCGTACCCGGTCGGCGGTGTCCTGCGCCTCGGCCTTGAGCCGCTCCGCCTCGACCGCGGCCTCCGACCGCAGCCGCACGGCCACCGACTCACCCTCGGCACGCGAGACGGACGCGTCCGCCGCCGCCTCGTCGCGCAGCCGCTCCGCCTCGGTCGCGGCCTGCCGCTGAAGCGTACGGATGCGCTCGGCGGCCTCCGACCGCAGCCGCTCGGACTCCTCACCCGCCTCGCGCCGGATACGGGACGCCTCCTCGCGGGCCTCGGTGAGCGCCTGCTCCGCCGAGTCCAGCCGCTCCCGCGTCTCGGTCTGCAGCCGGGTCAGCTCACCGGCGGCCTCCTCACGGCGCGCGTCGGCGGCCTTCTCGGCCTCCTCGCGCAGCTCGCGAGCGGCCTTCTCGGCGTCCGCGCCGACCGTCCCGGCCCGCTCCTCGGCCTCGGCCTTGAGCCGCTCGGCCTCGCCGCGGGAGCGCTCCAGCGTCTCCTCGGCCTGCCGGCGCAGGCTGGTGGCCCGCTCGATGGCCTCGGTGCGGACCTTCTCGCTGTCGGTGGCGGCGGTCTTGCGCAGCTCGTCCGCGTCCGCCTTGGCCTTGCCGAGGAGTTCCTCGGCGGACTTCGCCGCATCCTCGATCTGGGTGACCGCCTCCCGGCGGGCCTCGGCGCGGATGGAGTCGCCCTCGGTGACCGCGTCGGCGCGGAGCTGCTCGGCCTCGCCGCGCAGCCGGCGGGCCTCCTCCTGCAGCTCGACCGTCTTGGCCCGGTACTCCTTGGTGTCGTCCTTCGCCGTGCCCTTGAGCTCCTCGGCGATGTCGTGCGCCTCGGCGCGCAGCCGGTCCGCCTCCGTCTCGGCCTCCGAGCGGATGCGCTCGGCCTCCTCGGTGGCGGCCTTGGTGGTCCTGCGGGCGTCCTCGGCGGCCTTGTTCAGGACCTCCTCGGCCGTCCGCGCCGCCTTGGACAGCTGGCTGGCCGTCTCCTCGGCGGTGGCGCTGCGGGCGTTCTCCCCGGCCTCCGCGAGGATCTTCTCCGCCTGCGCGCGGGCGTCCGCTACCTGCTGCTCGGCGTCCGCCCTGGTGGTCTCGGCCTCCTTGGTGGCCTCGCTGACCAGCCGGGCGACCTGCTCCTTGGCGGTCCGGGTCCGGGTCTCGTTGGCCGCCTCGGCGCCCGCGAGCGCCTTGGCGGCGGCCTCCTTGGCCTCGGCGACCAGCTTCTCCGCCTCGGAACGGGCGCCGCGCAGCGCCCGCTCGGCCTCCGCCATCCGCTCCTCGGCGCTCCGGCTCAGCTCGGCGGCCTGCCGGCGCGCGGCGTCGGACTCGCCGGCGGTGGTGGTACGCAGCCGCTCGGCGTGGTCGGTGGCCTCCTGGGCCTGGGAGGAGGCGGCGTTCAGCACCCGCTCGGCGTCCGTGCGGGCGCGGCGCAGGATCTGCTCGGCCTCGCCGCGGGCGGACTCGGCGTCGGTGCGCAGCCGCTCACGGGCCTCGTGGGTCAGCCGCTCGGCCTCCGCGCGGGCGGCCGCCATGGCCTGCTCGGCCTCGGCACGCGACTCGTCCAGCAGCCGGCGGGCCTGCTGCTCGGTACGGGCGCGCAGCTGCTCGGCCCAGGACACGTTCTCGTTGACGTGGGACTCGACGGTCTGGCGGCGCTCGGCCAGCTCCTGGTCCAGCTGCTGGCGGCGGGTGACCGCCTCCTGGTGCAGCTCGGCCTGGAGCCGGGCGGAGTGCTCGGCGTGCTCCTGGAGGATGCGCTGGGTCTGCGCGCGGGCCTGGCTCAGCTCCCGCTCGGCGTCCTGCCGCAGCTGGTCGGCCTGCACCTGGGCGTTGCGGAGCAGCTGCTCGGCCTGGTAGCCGATGTCACCGCCGTCGTAGGCGGGACGGGTCATCAGGGTGCGGCGCGCCTCGTGCAGCTTGGCGCGCAGCACCTCGACCTGGTAGCCGAGGTCCTCGGCGTGCTGGATCGCCTTTTCCCGCTCGGTCTTCAGCCGCTTCATCTCGGCCTCGAACCGAGAGAGGTGGTCGACGTCAGCCGCCGGCTCTCGCTCCTGGCTCTCGTAGCCCCGCACTGCGCGGTCCCATCCGTCCCCTGGTGAATTTCTCCTGCGAGCACCGTCCATCCGCCGGACGGGGCCCTCCGGGGAATGGTGTCAGATCAACGGCGGAGCACGGGCTGCTGCCCCGACGCTCGTCCCCCGAAACCCGGACCCCGGCATCGGTCGTCCCCCGTGTTCGGGGACGACCGCCCCCAACCCTACCGGCCCTTATGTACGAGGGTCAGTGCTCAGGTGACTCAACTGCCGCCGATGTGACGAGTTCTGTCAGGACTCCATGGCAATCCTTGGGGTGCAGGAAGGTGATCCGGGACCCCATGGAGCCGATGCGGGGCTCGTCGTACAGCACGCGTACGCCCTTGTCCCGGATGTCGGCGGCGTCCGCGTCCACGTCCGCCGTGCCGAAGGCGATGTGGTGGACGCCCTCGCCGTTCTTGGCCAGCCACTTGCCGACCGCGGAGTCCTCCCGCGTCGGCTCCAGCAGCTGGAGGTAGGAGGCGCCGCCGTCCGAGGTCCCGTTGATCTTGAGCATGGCCTCCCGCACACCCTGCTCCTCGTTCACCTCGGTGTGGAACACCTCGAAGCCGTAGGTCGTCCGGTAGAACTCGACGGTGGTGTCGAGGTCGTGGCAGGCGATTCCGATGTGGTCGATTCGCGTCAGCATGGTTTCAGTGCAGCGCTCCGGCGGTGGTTACGCAACGTGCGCGCGATCACACCGCAATGGCGATGACGCGCTCCGGTACCGGTCAGTACATTCGAAGTAAACCCTCGTTCACTCCTCGGCTGTGCAGGCCGGTAAGGGGATCGCAGCTCATGTCTTCTGGAAAGACCACCTCTGTGATCGTCGCGGGCGCGCGGACGCCCATGGGACGGTTGCTCGGTTCGCTGAAGTCCTTCTCGGGTGCCGACCTGGGCGGTTTCGCCATCAAGGCGGCCCTCGACCGCGCCGGGATCAGCGGCGACCAGGTCCAGTACGTGATCATGGGCCAGGTGCTCCAGGCGGGTGCCGGTCAGATCCCGGCCCGCCAGGCGGCCGTCAAGGCCGGCATCCCGATGAACGTGCCGGCGCTCACCGTCAACAAGGTCTGTCTCTCCGGTCTCGACGCCATCGCGCTGGCCGACCAGCTCATCCGTGCGGGTGAGTTCGACATCGTGGTCGCGGGCGGGCAGGAGTCCATGACCAACGCCCCGCACCTGCTGCCGAAGTCCCGCGAGGGCTTCAAGTACGGCGCGGTCGAGATGCTGGACTCGATGGCCCACGACGGGCTGACCGACTCCTTCGAGGGCATCGCCATGGGCGAGTCCACCGAGAAGCACAACACCCGCCTCGGCATCGGCCGGGCCGCGCAGGACGAGATCGCCGCGCTGTCCCACCAGCGGGCCGCTGCCGCGCAGAAGAACGGCCTGTTCGAGGCCGAGATCACCCCGGTCGAGATCCCGCAGCGCAAGGGCGACCCGGTGCTGTTCAGCAAGGACGAGGGCATCCGCGGGGACACCACCGCCGAGTCGCTCGGCCGGCTCCGGCCCGCCTTCGCCCGGGACGGCACCATCACCGCCGGGTCCTCCTCGCAGATCTCCGACGGCGCGGCCGCGGTGGTCGTGATGAGCAGGGCCAAGGCCGAGGAACTCGGTCTGGAGTGGCTGGCGGAGATCGGCGCGCACGGCAATGTCGCCGGGCCCGACAACTCGCTGCAGTCCCAGCCGTCCAACGCCATCCAGCACGCCCTGGGCAAGGAGGGGCTGGCCGTCTCCGACCTCGACCTCATCGAGATCAACGAGGCGTTCGCGGCGGTCGCCGTGCAGTCGATGGGCGACCTCGGGGTGTCCACGGACAAGGTGAACGTCAACGGCGGTGCCATCGCCCTCGGTCACCCGATCGGCATGTCCGGTGCCCGGCTGGTGCTGCACCTGGCGCTGGAGCTGAAGCGCCGGGGCGGCGGGGTCGGGGCGGCCGCCCTGTGTGGTGGCGGCGGGCAGGGTGACGCGCTGATCGTGCGGGTACCCAAGGGCTGAGGTCCTTGTCCTCTCCGGTTTTTCCGGCGGTGTGAGCGAACGGAGCTGTGTTGATGCGGGACGTCTCCTCTCTGGTGGCCGAGGCCAGGGAAGGCCGGCCCCGGGCCGTGGCCCGGCTGATCTCCCTGGTCGAAGGGGCGTCCCCGCAGCTGAGGGAGGTGATGGCGGCGCTGGCCCCGCTGACCGGCAACGCCTACGTGGTCGGGCTGACCGGCTCACCCGGTGTCGGCAAGTCCACCTCCACCTCCGCACTGGTCACCGCGTACCGCAGGCAGGGCAAGCGGGTCGGGGTGCTCGCCGTCGACCCGTCCTCGCCGTTCTCCGGGGGCGCGCTGCTCGGCGACCGGGTCCGGATGTCCGACCACGCCTCCGATCCCGGCGTCTACATCCGCTCCATGGCCACCCGCGGCCACCTCGGCGGGCTCGCCTGGGCCGCGCCGCAGGCGATCCGGGTGCTGGACGCGGCGGGCTGCGACGTGGTCCTGGTCGAGACGGTGGGGGTCGGCCAGTCGGAGGTGGAGATCGCCTCCCAGGCCGACACCAGCGTGGTCCTGCTGGCGCCCGGCATGGGCGACGGCATCCAGGCGGCCAAGGCCGGAATCCTGGAGATCGGTGACGTCTACGTCGTCAACAAGGCCGACCGCGACGGCGCCGACGCCACCGCCCGCGAGCTGAACCACATGCTGGGCCTCGGCGAGGCCCGCGGCCCCGGCGACTGGCGCCCGCCGATCGTGAAGACGGTCGCCGCCCGCGCCGAGGGCATCGACGAGGTCGTGGAGGCCCTGGAGAAGCACCGGGCCTGGATGGAGGAACACGCCGTCCTCGCCGAACGCCGCCGCGCCCGCGCGGCCCGCGAGGTGGAGACGATCGCGGTCACCACCCTGCGGGAACGCATCGGCGACCTCCACGGCGACCGCCGGCTCTCCGCCCTCGCCGACCGCATCGTCACGGGCGAACTCGACCCGTACCGCGCGGCGGACGAACTGGTGCGGGGGCTGACGCGGGGCTGAGGCCCGTCGAGGGCGGGGCCGGGGGACGGACGAGCGCCCCACCCCCCCTGCGCAC
>NZ_JBHXLV010000264.1:0-8071 GCF_042721685.1 Streptomyces sp. NPDC058459
CAGGCCGGGCCCTGGTGGCTTCCGGACACCCCCGGCCGCTACGGTCGTCACATGCCGGACTATCTCGACGACCTGCGCCTCGCCCATGTGCTCGCCGACGCGGCCGACGCCGCGACCATGGAGCGCTTCAAGGCCCTCGACCTGAAGGTCGAGACGAAACCGGACATGACGCCGGTCAGCGAGGCGGACAAGGCCGCCGAGGAGCTGATCCGCAACCACCTCCAGCGCGCCCGCCCCCGCGACTCGGTGCTCGGCGAGGAGTACGGCGCCAAGGGCTCGGGCCCGCGCCGCTGGGTGATCGACCCCATCGACGGCACGAAGAACTACGTGCGCGGGGTCCCGGTGTGGGCGACGCTGATCTCGCTGACGGAGGCGGGGCCGGGCGGGTTCCACCCGGTCGTGGGCCTGGTCTCCGCGCCCGCGCTGGGCCGCCGCTGGTGGGCCGCGAAGGACCACGGCGCCTTCACCGGGCGCAGTCTCACCTCGGCGAGCCGTATCCACGTCTCCGGCGTGAGCGACCTCGCGGACGCCTCCTTCGCCTACTCCTCGCTCACCGGCTGGGAGGAGCTCGGCCGGCTGGAGGGCTTCCTGGGGCTGTCCCGCGACGTGTGGCGCACGCGCGCGTACGGCGACTTCTGGCCCTACATGATGGTGGCGGAGGGTTCGGTGGACATGTGCGCGGAGCCGGAGCTGTCGCTGTGGGACATGGCGGCCAACGCGATCATCGTCACCGAGGCGGGCGGCACCTTCACCGGTCTCGACGGGCGCCCCGGCCCGCACAGCGGTGACGCGGCGGCCTCCAACGGGCTGCTGCACGACGAGCTGCTGGGGCGGCTCGGCGACTGAGCGCGGCCCGGTCGCGCTCCGGTCGCGCTCATGGAGGTCCGCGCGCCCTCGACGGGCGTCGCGCGCCGTCTTGTTGACCTCCCTTTTACCTGTCACCCTGAAGCCTCCCCCACTTGTGAATTCGTGAATCCGTGCTTGTGCGGCGCGGATCGCACCGGAGGTGGCTGACGCCCATGCTCGTTCCCGCGCCCGCACCGACCCCCACCCTCGTCCGAGACGCCATGAGCACGGTGGTCCTCACCATCGGCCCCGCCCACACCCTCCGCCAGGCCGCCGCCCTGATGTCCGCCCGCCGGGTCGGTGCCGCCGTGGTGCTCGACCCGGACGCGGGCGGCATCGGCATTCTCACCGAACGGGACATCCTCGACTCCGTCGGCCTGGGACAGAACCCGGACGCGGAGGCCGCCCACGCCCACACCACCACGTCCGTGGTCTTCGCCGCCCCGGCCTGGACCCTGCGCGAGGCCGCCCGCGCCATGACGCACGGCGGCTTCCGGCACCTGGTGGTCCTGGACGCCGGCCGGCCCGCGGGCATCGTCTCGGTCCGCGACATCATCCGCTGCTGGACCCCGGCCCGCGCCCCGGAACCGGCCGCCTGACCCCACCCCCGGCAGGGCTGAACCCCTGATTGGACCGGGTCCAACCCTGCCCTTGTTCCAGAACGACACCTGTTCGGGATCTGTCTCGGCCCCCTGTTACGCTGGCTGCCATGAGTGACCTTCTGGACCGGCTGCGTGGACGCGGCTGGCGGCTGACCTCTCAGCGCCGTGTGGTGGCCGAGGTGCTGGACGGCGAGCACGTCCACCTCACGGCCGACGAGGTCCACGCGCGCGCCGTGGCGAAGCTGCCCGAGATCTCCCGCGCGACCGTCTACAACACCCTGGGCGAGCTGGTCTCTCTCGGCGAGGTGCTGGAAGTCAGCACGGACCGCCGCGCCAAGCGGTACGACCCGAACGCGCACCGCCCGCACCATCACCTGGTCTGCTCCCGCTGCGGCGCGATCCGGGACGTGCACCCCGTCGGCGACCCGCTCTCCGACCTCCCCGACACCGAGCGCTTCGGCTTCGCCGTCTCGGACGTCGAGGTGACCTACCGCGGCCTGTGCCCGGAGTGCGCGGCCGCCTGAGGGAATACCCGCACATGACGGAGGGCCGGAATCCATTTCGGATTCCGGCCCTCGGCCTTCAGTAGCGGGGACAGGATTTGAACCTGCGACCTCTGGGTTATGAGCCCAGCGAGCTACCGAGCTGCTCCACCCCGCGTCGATGAATATGACACTACGGGACCGACCGCCGCCGAGGCAAATCCATCCCCTCGTGCCCTGTCCGCCCAGGTCAGGCCGACAGTTCCTCGCGCAGCGCGTCCCGCAGCCGCGCCGCCCGCTCGCCGACCTCCCTGGGCCCCAGCTCCACCGCGCGGGCCGCCCAGCGCTGCCCCTCGGCCAGCTCGCCCCGGCGCGCGTACACCAGGGCCAGGCGCAGCGCGGCCCGGCCGTGCCCGGCGTCGGCGGCCCGGGTCCACCACACGGCGGCCTCGGGCTCGCTGCCCTCGCGGGCCAGCAGCAGCCCCAGGTTGAAGGCGCCGTTTCGGGAACCGGCCTCGGCAGCCGCCCGGTACCAGCGCGCCGCGTCGACCACGTCGCCACGCGCCGCCGCCAGCATGCCGACCCGCACCTGGGCACGCCGGTGGCCCTGCCCGGCCGCCCGCTCGTACCACTCCTCGCACTCGGTCTTGTCGTGCACGCTCTCACCCAGCTCGTGCGCGGGCTCCGGCGGACGGCGCGCGTCCAGCACGGTGGCCAGCCGGTACGCGGCCTCCGCGCTGCCCCCGCCGGCCGCGCACCGCAGGTGGCGCTCGGCGGTCTGCTCGTCGCCCTCGCGCAGCCGGGCGATGCCGACCTGGAGGGCGGCCTCGGTGTGCCCGGCGGCGGCCGCGCGCTCGTACCAGCGCACCGCGGCCTCGCTGTCGTGCTCGGTGTTCCGGCCGGCGTGCAGGATGCCCAGGTTGAAAGCGGCGTCCACGCTGCCGGCCTCGGCGGCCTTGGAGAACCAGGGCTCGGCGCCGCTGGTGTCGCCGCCGCGCAGCAGCAGGATGGCCAGCGCGTTGGCCGCCTCCCGGTGCCCCGCGTAGGCGGCGCGCCGGTACCACTGCTCGGCCTGGGCGGTGCGGCCCTGCTCGGCGCAGAGCAGCCCGAGGTTGTAGGCGCCGTTGTCGTCCCCGGCGTCCAGCGCGGCCCGGTACCAGCGCTCGGCGGTCTGGGTCTCGCCGCGCTCGGCGTGCAGGGCGCCGAGCGCGTTGGCCGCGTTGCCGTCGCCGTCCTGGGCGGCGCGCAGCCACCACACGGCCGCGCTCTCGGTGTCCCCGGCGTCGCGCAGCAGGAATCCGAGGGCGCAGGCGGCGCGGGCCTCGCCGTCCTTGGCCGAGGTGAGGTACCAGCGCCCGGCCTCCTTCAGCTCGCCGCGCCTCTCCAGGATGGCGCCGAGTTGCAGCGCGGCCCGGCGGTGACCGCGCGCGGCGGCCTGCCGGTACCACTGCTCGGCCTCGGCGGACGCCTCCCCGGTGCCGGGGGTGCCGGGCTCCTCCTCGCGCCCGGTGCCGGGCGCGGGGTCGCCGCCGTCCAGGGAGCGGGCGAGCCGGTAGGCGGCCTCGCGGTGGCCGCGTTCGGCGGCGGCGCGCATCCAGTGGGCGGAGCGGGAGTCGCCCCGGTGTTCCAGGAGGTCGGCGAGGGCGTAGGCGCCGAGCACATGGCCCTGCTCGGCGGACTGGCGCAGCCAGTACTCGGCGGCGGGTTCGTCGCCGCGCTCACGGTGGTGGCGGCCGAGCGCGTGCGCGGCGGCGGCCGATCCGGCGACGGCGGCGATCCGCCACCAGCCGGCGGCGTCGTCGGCGTACCCGCGCTGGTGCAGCAGGACGCCCAGGTTGTTGGCGGCGGGCCGGTCGCCGGCGGACGCGGCGGCGCGGAGCTGGGGTTCGGCAGCGTCGAGGTCGCCGCGGCGCAGCAGCATGGCCCCGAGGACGCTGGCGGCCTCGGCGTCTCCGGTGCGCGCCGCCATCCCGAGGCGCACCTCCTCGGCGTCCTCCCCCATCTCGTCCACGTCGCGGGACGGTCCTTCACCCGAAGGCTGCACAAATCGCCCTGTCTCGAACAGAGTTGCCTTGTCCCCCATAACGTCCATCGTCGCACCACCTGCAACCTGGGTACACCCGGTGTACCGCAGCCCGTGAGGTCACTACAGCGTTTTGTCGACATGCCCACAGAGAGACAAGTCAAACACAGTTGGCCCAACTCCGGGCGGTGGCGCGGCCGATGAAACGCGCAGCACATGAGTTCGCACACCACGAAGGCCCGGATCTCGATGAGATCCGGGCCTTCGTCTTCAGTAGCGGGGACAGGATTTGAACCTGCGACCTCTGGGTTATGAGCCCAGCGAGCTACCGAGCTGCTCCACCCCGCGCCGTTGTGTGCACAACTCTAGCACGGCGCGGGGCGGGCTCCGGTCATCCGCCGCTGGTCCGGGGCTTGTCCACCTTGGACTGAGCGTCCTCGGCCCTTCGCAGCGCTTCCTGGAGGTCCTTCTGCGCCTTGGCGTAGGCATCCCAGTCCGGGCCGGCCTTGAGGGCCTCCTGTCCCGCGTCGTACGCCTTCTGGGCGTCCTGGAGCGCCTGGCGGACCGTGGGGCTGGTGGACGCCGGCGGTTCGGCGCCCTTGACCCCGAAGACCTTGTCCAGCGCCTGGTCCAGGGTGTTCTCGAAGGCGGTGCGGCCCTCGTAGGTCACCAGCACCTTGCGCAGCAGCGGGTACTTCAGTGTGCCGCCGCGCACATAGACCGGCTCCGCGTACAGCAGGCCGCCGTCCAGCGGGACGGTGAGCAGGTTGCCGTACTCCACCTGGGAGTGGCCCCGGCTCAGCAGGCTGATCGTCTCCGCGATGGACGGTTCGGAGTTGAACTGGCTCTGCACCTGCTTGGGGCCGTCGACCGTGGTGCTCGTCGGCAGCTTCAGGATTCTGATCTTGCCGTAGTCGCTGGCGCGCGGATCGGAGTCGACGGCCATGAACGCGCTCAGGTTCTCCCGGCCGTTCGGGGTAAACGTCGTCGTCAGCGAGAAGACCTGCTGCTTCTGGTCCGGCATCTTCATGCTCAGGTAGTACGGCGGGACCGAGTTGCGCGAGTCGTTGGTCGGGTCGTCCGGGACCTGCCACACCTCGCTGCCGCTGAGGAAGGTCTGCGCGTTGGTCACGTGGTAGCGGGTGAGCAGCTCGCGCTGGACCTTGAACAGGTCCTGCGGGTACCGCAGATGGGCCATCAGCTCCGGGCTGATGTCCGCGCGGGGCCTCACCGTGTGCGGGAACGCCTTCATCCACGTCTTCAGCACCGGGTCGGCCGCGTCCCACTGGTAGAGCCTGACGTCACCGGTGTACGCGTCGACGGTCGCCTTGACCGAGTTGCGGATGTAGTTGACCTGGTTCTGCTGGGCCACCACCGCGCGGGAGTTGTTGGTCGCGGTCAGCGAGTCGGCCGTGGTGTCCCCGAGGGTGGTGCGCGAGGCGTACGGGTAGCCGTTGCTGGTCGTGTAGGCGTCCACGATCCACTGGATGCGCCCGTCCACCACGGCCGGGTAGGCGTCGCCGTCGATGGTCAGCCAGGGCGCGACGGACTCGACGCGGTCCTTGGGGGTGCGGTTGTACAGGATGCGCGAACCGTCGCCGATCGCCCCGGAGTAGAGGATCTGCGGCTCGTTGAACGCCACCGCGTACGCGGCCCGGTTGAGCGGGTTGTCGAGGTTGACGCCGCTCCTGCCGGTGTAGCTGGTGGTCTTCTCGCCCTGGTCGTCGGAGTAGTCGATCTCCTTCTGGGGACCGCCGACGATGGAGTACGTGGTGGTCTTCTCGCCGTAGTAGACCTGTTGCTGATAGGTGCCCAGGTCGCCCTTGGAGGGCAGGTTCTTCTCGGTGAAGACCGGGCGGCCCTTGTCGTCCGCCTCGGTGCCCTTGGCGGCGACCACGCCGTAGCCGTGGGTGTAGCGGAAGTGGTCGTTGATCCAGTTGTTCTTCGGGATGCCGGCCAGGTTCAGCTCACGCAGGCCCAGGACGGTGTCCTGCTCCTCGCCGTCCTTGGTGGTGTACCGGTCGACGTCCAGGTTGGTCGGGAAGCCGTAGTAGTTCCGGATCTGCTGGAGCTGCTGGAACGTGGGGGAGACCACGTTCGGGTCCATGATGCGGATGCTGGCGGTCTTGCCGACCTGGTCGCGCAGCGCCGCCTTGTCGTCGGTCGCCGCCCGGCCCGAGTACTCGTCGACCTGAGTGTGGTCGATGCCGTAGGCCTCGCGGGTCGCCTTGAGGTTCTTCTGGACGTACGGGGCTTCCTTGGCCTGCTCGTTGGGCTGGACCTGGAACTTCTGCACGATGGCCGGGTAGAGGCCGCCGATCAGGACCGCGGAGAGCACCATCAGGCCGAAGCCGATGACGGGGAGCTGCCAGGTGCGCCGCCACAGGGTGGCGAAGAACAGCAGCGCGCAGATGACGGCGATGCAGAACAGGATCGTCTTGGCCGGCAGATAGGCGTTGGCGTCCACATAGCGCAGGCCGGTCCAGTTGTCCGTCGCCTTGAAGTCGCTGGACTTCACCGTGAGGCCGTACCGGTCGAGCCAGTAGGCGACGGCTTTCAGGGAGACGAAGATGCCGAGCAGCACCGACAGATGGCCGGTCGCGGCGGCCGACGCGCGCGAACCGGGGCTGGTGACACGCAGCCCGCCGTACAGGTAGTGGGTGAGCGCGGCCGCGATCAGCGACAGGATGGCGGTGGCGAAGCCGAAGGCCAGCAGGAAGCGGTACCAGGGCAGGTCGAAGGCGTAGAAGGAGACGTCCCGGTGGAACTGGGGGTCCTTCTGGCCGAACGACACGCCGTTGACCCACATCAGCCAGAGCCGCCACTGGGCGGCCGCCGAGGCGCCGGCGATGAGGCCGACCAGCGCGGTGACGGCGAGCAGCAGCCAGGTCTTGTACGGCGCCACCCCCATCCGGTAGCGGTCGAGGCTCTGCTGTTCCATGGACATGGCGCTCAGCGGGGGCCGCAGCCGGTGCGCGAGCCAGATGTTGAAGCCCACCGCGAGGGCCATCAGCACGCCGAAGACGAAGAACAGCCCGGTCTTCGTCCACAGGGTGGTGGTGAACACCGACGAGTAGTGCACCGACCGGTACCAGAGCCAGTCCGTCCAGAAGCCGGCGAACATGGTGAAGGCCATGCCGAGGGCGGCCAGGACGCCCAGCGTCACGAGCAGGGTCCTCACCCGCCGGGACGGACGGCCCGCCCTGATCCGTGGCCCCGTCGGGCCTCCGCCGCGGTCCGGCATCTGGAAAGCCAAGGTGCGCACCTCGAAGTCGCTGTCGATCCGTCAGGCCCCCGTGTTCGCGGGCCCTTGGTGGCCCGCTGTGATCGCGGGCCCCCACCTATGCAACTTACTCACGGTTTACTCGGTTCCCGATTTCGGCCAGGAACGAGGCAGGATTGTGATTATGTCCAACACTCCCATGGCGGCGAGCCCGCTCACCCGGGCCGTGCTCGAGATCGACGAGTACGCGTCCCACCTCGGCTGGGACCAGCCGGCTCGCCTCTTCGCCCTCGTCGACACCGCGCGGCTGCGCACCCAGGAACCCTCTCTCGCGGCCCAGCTGGGCCTGGACGAGGAGACCGCCACCACCGGCCTCACCCCGATCGAGCAGGACGAGGTCCCGGCCGACAAGCCGCTCGACGAGTTCCTCGCCACCATCGCCTGGCCGGACGCGGTGGTCGGCTGCGCGCTCACCGTGGAGCGCCTGATGCTGCCCCCGTCCGTCGACACGCAGGTCCCGCAGGGCCTGAACGACGCGGAACTGGCCAGATGGGTGGCCGCCCGCCCGGAGCGGCAGGAGGTGCGCATGACGGTGGCGGTGCTGCGTGACGGCAACCGCGAGTCGGCGATCAGACTGCGGGAGAAGGACTCGGCGACCGAGGTGCTGACCGGTCCCGGCCTGGTCCCGGGTCTGGCGGAGGGCCTGGCGGCGACGCTCGCCGACTAGCGTCCCTCACGTGCGGCGGCGCAGCATCGGCAGCGAGACGAGCGGCGCCGCGCTGCGGGACTCGACGGCCACGAAGGCGGCCAGGAGCGACAGACCCACGACGAGGGTGACGAGGACGTCGGTACGGCCGAAGCCGTGCTCGGCGGCCGTGGTCAGGGCGTAGATGAG
>NZ_JBHXLV010000265.1:0-8022 GCF_042721685.1 Streptomyces sp. NPDC058459
GGGCCCGGCGGCCGGTCTTCCGGGTGCTGTCTCCGGTCAGCCGGCGACGTGGCACTCGAAGGCGTGCAGATACGGGTTGACGGGACGGATGCCGTCCACGACCAGGCCCGCCGAGGTGAGCCGGCCGGTCATGGACTCGGTGGTGTGCTTGGCGCCGCCCACGTTGAGCAGGAGCAGCAGGTCCATCGCGGTGCTGAAGCGCATCGAGGGGGTGTCGTCGACGAGGTTCTCGATGACGATGACGCGGGTGCCGGGGCCGCCCGCGGCGACGACGTTGCCGAGCAGCCGGGCGGTGCTCTCGTCGTCCCACTCCAGGATGTTCTTGATGACGTAGACGTCGGCCTTCACCGGGACCGAGGCGCGCACGTCACCGGGCACGATCTCGGCGCGGCCGGCGAGGTCGCCGGTACGCAGGCGGGGCAGGGCGTTCTCGACCACGCGGGGCAGGTCCAGCAGACTGCCGCGCATGGTCGGGTACTTGTCGAGCAGGCAGGCCACCACGTGGCCCTGGCCGCCGCCGCAGTCCGCCACCGAGGAGGCGCCGGACAGGTCGAGCAGGGCGGCGACCTCGCGGGCCGACTGCTCGCTGGAGCGGGTCATGGCCTGGTTGAAGACGTCCGCGGACTCGGGGGCGTCCTCGTTGAGGTAGGTGAAGAACTCCTTGCCGTAGAGGGACTCCACGACGTTGTCCCCGGTGCGCACGGCCTCGTCCAGCCGGGGCCAGGCGTCCCAGGTCCACGGCTCGGTGCACCACAGGGCGATGGCGCGCAGGCTGTGGGGGTCGTCCTCGCGCAGCAGGCGGGACATGTCGGTGTGCGTGAAGGTGCCGTCCGGGCGCTCGGCGAAGACGCCGTAGCAGGACAGGGCGCGCAGCAGCCGGCGCAGCGGCTTGGGCTCGGTCTTCACCGAGGCCGCCAGGTCCTCCACGGGCGTCGGCTCGTCCCCGAGGGCGTCGGCGACGCCGAGCCGGGCGGCGGCCCGGACGGCGGCGGCGCAGGCCGCCCCGAACACCAGCTCGCGCAGGCGCATGGGGGGCGGTGGGGCTGTCTCAGCGGTCGTCATCTGCCGCCCTTTCTCGTTCTTCGGCCTTCTTCGGTCATCGATGGGCAGCGGGCGGGCGGTCAGCACAGGCCCGCGGGCTTCGAGGCCCGGCAGGAGTTGCGCTCGAAGCGGTTGCCCTTGCCCGTGTCCGTGTTCACCAGGTCCGCGGGGGCGTTGGCCGACAGCGTGTTGCCGTCCACGCGGTTGTTCACACCGGTGGCGCCGACCAGGCTCTTGAAGAGCACGATGCCGCCGGAGAGCGGCGACTTGCCGGCGTTGCCGCGCACGTAGTTGCCGGTCACACGGGTCTGCTCGACGCCGGTCAGCACGATGCCGGAGCCCTGGATGGCGGGCAGACGCGCGGTCTTCGGGCAGGACTTGTTGTTCTCGACGACCCGGTTGCGGGCGACGGTGAGGTGACCGGCCTTCGGCTTGTTCTCGTCGCCGACGACGAAGACACCGGCGCAGTTGCCGCTGATGCCGTTGTCCGAGACCGTCACGTCGCGCAGGCGGCGGACGGTGACGCCGATGCGGTTGTCCCGGAGCCGGTTGTCCTCAACCAGGGTCCGCCCGGCGTCGTACGCGCCCGCCTCCTCCTTGATGGTGTTGGCGAGGAAGAGCCCCGCGTCACCGTTGCGCTCGGCGACGTTCTCGCGGAACACACCGCCGGTGGAGCGTTCCTGGGCGATGCCCCAGGTGGTGTTGTCGACGGCGTGCACATGGTGGACCGTCAGGCGGTCGGTGGCCATGCCGAACACCCCGGCGCGGGCGAACCCGGTGACGGTGAGGTCGGAGACGGTGACGCCCTCGACGTTCCTCTTCTTGGTGCCGAGGACGCAGATGCCGTTGCCCTTCTGGGCGCAGGTGCCGGCGTCCTTGCCGGTCTTGACGGCGGCGGGCTTGAGGACCGTGCGGGCGCCCGCGCCGCGCAGCGTGATGCGGTCCCTGCCGATCTGGACGCTCTCGTGGTAGGTGCCGGCGAGCACCAGCACGGTGTCGCCGGACCTGGCGGTGTCGACGGCCTTCTGGATCGACTCGCCCGGACGGACCACGAGGGTGCGATGAGCGGCGGCTGCGGGGACCGCCCCCACACACGCGCTCACGAGCGCCGTGCTACAGGCGAGATATGCGAGGTGACATCTCTTCATACCGCGTACGGTATGACCGGTTGATCCGGTATCCCCGGGGATGGTCCGTCCGGGGGCGTGTCTGTGAGGGGACGTGTCTGTCAGGGGTGCCCGTCGGCGGCCGGGACCGGGCCGACGGTCCCTCGCCAGGCGCCCGGCGCGTCCGGCCGCCCATACTGACGGACATGAGCCGGGTCGGCGGAGTGCGACGAGGGTTCCGGGCGGGGGCGGCCTACGTGCGGTCCGCGCCCGGTACCTGGGTGTGGCTCGCTGTGCTGTTCGTCACCACGGTGGCGCTGCACCATATGTCGCCGCAGTTCGAGAGGGAGTTTCTGCGGCAGCGGTCGACCAACATCCATGAGCTGTCGCAGAACCCGGTGCGGGTGCTGATCACGAGCGCGATGTGGATCGACGGGGGGCGCTGGCTGCCGTACGCGGTCGCGTACAGCGTCTTCCACGCGCAGGCGGAGCGGTGGCTGGGGACGGCCCGGTGGCTGGTGGTGTGCGCGACCGCGCATGTGCTGGCCACACTGATCAGCGAGCTGGCGCTGTTGCGAGCCGTGAACGACGGGCACGCTCCGGCCTCGGCGGTCAACACGCTGGACATCGGGGTGAGTTACGCCCTCGCGGGGGTGATGGGCGTGCTGACGTACCGGATCGCGTCGCCCTGGCGGTACCCGTACCTGGCCGTGCTGCTCGCCGTCTTCACCGTCCCGCTCGTCCACGGCCGCACCTTCACCGACGTCGGGCACGCGCTGGCCGCGCTGATCGGGCTCGCCTGCCACCCGCTGGTGCGGGACCGGGGGAGTACGCGGAAGCCGTTGCGTACCCCGGCCGCGCCGTCCGGCTGACCGCGCCGTCGGCCCGCTCAGCCCACCGACTCCCGTACCTGCGCCCTCGCCGGCAGCCCGTGCCGCGGGGGTTTCGCCGTGACCATCACGCCCGCGACCACGGCCGCCAGCAGCATCACCGCGGCCGCCCACCAGATCGCCACCGTGTAGCCGTGCACGAGGCCCGCCGGGACCACGGCCGCCCGGCCGGCGGGACCCCGCAGCCGCGCGGCGACATACGCGGCCGCGCTGGTGGTGGCGATGGTGTTGAGCAGCGACGTGCCGATGGAGCCGCCGACCTGCTGGGCGGTGTTGACGGTCGCCGAGGTGACCCCGGAGTCGCGCGGGGCGACCCCAGCCGTGGCGGTGGCGAACACCGGCATGAAGGTAAGGCCCATGCCGAGCCCGAGCAGCAGCAGCGCGGGCAGGATCTCCGAGGCGTACGAGGAGTGCACCGTCATCCGCGTCAGCAGCAGCAGCCCGGCGGTGGCCAGCAGCAGGCCGGGCACCATCAGCAGGCGCGGCGGCACCCGGTTCAGCAGCCGGGCCGACAGCTGGGTCGAGCCGATGATGATCGCGGCGGTCAGCGGCAGGAAGCCGAGGCCCGCCCGGACGGGGGACCAGCCCAGAATGACCTGGAGGTAGTAGGTCATGAACAGGAACAGCCCGAACATGCCGATGACCGCGAGCAGCATCGTCAGGAAGCAGCCCGCGCGGTCGCGGTCGCGGACGACGTGCAGCGGCAGCAGCGGGCTCGGAGCGCGGTTCTGCCACCACACGAACAGCACCAGCAGCACGATCCCGGCCGCGAACAGCGCCAGCACCAGCGGATCGGTCCAGCCGCGCGGCTGGGCCTCGCTGAAGCCGTAGACGACGGCCACCAGACCGCCGCAGCCGAGCACCGCGCCGAGTGCGTCCAACCGGGCGGTGCCGCCGCCGTGGCCGGGGCGGTCGCGCAGCAGCACGAGGGCGCCGAGGACGGCGACCACGGCAATGGGCACGTTGACGTAGAGGCACCAGCGCCAGTTCAGGTACTCGGTGAGCAGCCCGCCCACGATGAACCCGATCGCCGAGCCGCTGCCCGCGAGCGCGCCGTAGATGCCGAACGCCTTGCCGCGCTCACGTGGGTCGGTGAACGTCGTGGTCAGCAGGGACAGCGCGGACGGCGCGAGCAGGGCCGCGAAGACGCCCTGGAGGGCGCGGGCGCCGAACAGCATGCCGGGACCGCCCGCCGCGCCGCCCAGCGCGGAGGCCGCCGCGAAGCCGGTCAGGCCGATGACGAAGGTGCGTTTGCGCCCCACCAGGTCCGCGATCCGCCCGCCCAGGAGCAGCAGTCCGCCGAAGGCGAGGGTGTACGCCGTGATCACCCACTGCCGGTTGCCGTCGGACATGTGGAGGTCGGCTTGGGCGGAGGGGAGGGCGATGTTCACGATCGTCGCGTCCAGCACCACCATCAGCTGGGCCAGCGCTATCACGACCAGGCCCCACCAGCGGTGGGGATCGGCTGCCTCGGTTCCGGCGGGGACCGGAACGGGCTCACCCGTTCGGCCGATGCTCATCTCGCCAGAACACCATGGATCGGGACGTATCGCATCCGCGTCCGGGGCCCTCACCCTCCGGTGCCGGAGCGCTTCCTCATGGCTCCAGCACCACTTTCCCGACCGTGCCGCGCGTCTGGAGCGCCCGGTGCGCGGCGGCCGCCCCGGCGAGCGGGAAACGGGTGACGGCCGGCCGCAGCCGCCCGGCGGCCGCCTCGGCCAGAGCCCGTTCCTCCAGGGCGCGCAGGCCGCCGCCGCGCCGCACCAGCTCCGGCCCGAGGACGGACTCCGACACCCCCGCCACGAAGTGGCCCCGGCCCTCCTCGCCGATGCCCTCGGCCGACCATCCGAAGACCAGATGGCGTCCGCCGGGCCCGAGCAGGGCGACGGCCTCGCGGGCCACCTCGCCGCCGACCCCGTCGTAGACGAGCGTGGCGGCTCTGGCGCCGAGGCCCGCGCGGACCTCGGCGGCCCAGTCGGGCCGGGTGTAGTCGACGGCGAGATCGGCGCCGTTCGCCCGGACCAGCGCGGTCTTCCGCCCGCCGCCCGCCAGGCCGACGACGGTCGCCCCGGCGTTCCGCGCGTGCTGCACCAGGAGCATGCCGATGCCCCCGGCCGCCGCCGGTACGACCACCACGGACTCGGGGCCCGGCTCCGCGAACCCCGCGACGCCGAGCGCGGTACGGCCGCTGCCGATCATGGCGACGGCCTCGGCGAGACCCAGGCCCTCCGGGACCGCGTGCAGCCGTGCCGCATCCGTCACGGCGAGTTCCGCGTACCCGCCCGGCGCGAAGCCCAGGTGGGCGACGACCCGCCGGCCGAGCCACGCCCCGTCCACGCCTGCACCGAGTGCGTCCACCACCCCGGCGACCTCCCGGCCCGGCACGGTCGGCAGGGTGGGCCGCTCGGGCAGCGGACCTCGCCGCCCCTCCCGCAGGGCCGTGTCCAGCAGATGCACCCCGGCCGCCGCGACCGCGATCCGCACCTGGCCGGGGCCGGGGGAGGGGTCGTCGGTCCGCTCGTACGTCAGGTTCTCGGCCGGACCGAAGGCGTGCAGACGGACGGCGTGCACGGGACCCCCTGAGGTTCGCGTTCTCTCGCTGCCGTGGGCCACTCTCCGACCTCGACTGCTCTTGAGGTCAAGGCGCTGTCAGTACCGGGGTGCAGCATGGGCACATGGCGACAAGGCGAGCCGTGGGTACGGGCAGCACGGGCAGCACGGGCAGCACGGGCACGGACGGCACGACGGCGGTACGGGGCGCGCGGCGCCCGGACCTGCGGCTGCCGCCCCTGACCCCCTGGGCGGACGCGGAACTGGAGCGGGACGGGGACTACGACGGGCTGGAGTTCCAGGAGGCGGACCTGTCCGGACAGCATGGCGGCGGCGCCCGTTTCATGGACTGCGCGCTGACCGGCTGCGTACTGGACGACACCGGGCTCGGCCGGGCCCGGGTGCTGGACTCGGTGCTGGACGGGGTGCGGGGCGTCGGCACCCAGCTCGCCGAGGCGACCTTCCGGGACGTGGAGTTCCGCTCACCCCGGCTCGGCGGCGCCCAGCTGCACGGCGCGGTGCTGGAGCGGGTCGTGGTGCGCGGCGGCAAGCTCGACTTCCTCAACCTGCGCCAGGCCCGGTTGAAGGACGTGGTCTTCGAGTCCTGCGTCCTGGTGGAGCCCGACTTCGGCGGGGCCCGGCTGGAGCGGGTGGAGTTCGTGGACTGCGCGCTGAAGGCCGCCGACCTCTCCCGCGCCACCCTGAAGGACGTCGACCTGCGCGGGGCCGCTCCGCTGGAGATCACCCGCGGCCTGGACCGGCTCTCCGGGGCGCTGATCGACACCGGCCAGCTGCTGGACCTCGCCCCGCTGCTGGCGGCGGAGCTGGGGATCAGGGTGCGGGGATAGCTGGGACAGCGGGGCCAGGAGGGACAGCGGGGACAGGGGGTTACGGGATGCGGGGGTAGCGGGCCTGGAGGGTCCAGATCGCCGGGTTGTCCGCGAGATCCTCGTGCATGTCGGTCAGGTCCGCGATGACGTCGTGCAGGAAGTCGCGGGCCTCGCGGCGGAACTCGGCGTGCGAGAAGCTCAGCGGGGGCTCCTCGGCGGGCATCCAGTCCGACTCGATGTCCACCCAGCCGAACCGGCGCTCGAACAGCATGCGGTCCGTGGACTCGGTGAAGTCCAGCTCCGCGCGCTGCGGACGGGCGGCACGCGAGCCCAGCGGGTCCTGGTCCAGCCGCTCCGCGATGTCGCACAGCGCCCACGCGAAGTCCAGCACCGGTACCCATCCCCAGGCTGTGGACAGCTCCTGGTCCGACTTGGTGTCGGCGAGGTAGACGTCCCCGCAGAACAGGTCGTGCCGCAGCGCGCGGACGTCCGCCCGGCGGTAGTCCGTCTGCGGGGGGTCCGGGAAGCGGTTGGAAAGGGCGTAGCCGATGTCGAGCACGTCAGATGGTCCCACGGCCGGGAGTCAGTGCGTCCGCTCGGCCAGCAGTCGCCCCAGGTCCGGCGGCCATACGGGCTCGGCGGGGCCGACGAGTTCGGCGGGGGTCCACCAGCGGCCGCCCAGGATGCCCTCGGTGGAGTGGGTGGCGCGGGCGGAGGCGGTGGGTTCGCGGCGGGGGCCGGGGGTGACGTAGATGTGCTCGTGCTGGCGGACCGGGACGCCGGCGCGGGTGAAGTCG
Source organism: Streptomyces sp. NPDC058459 (assembly GCF_042721685.1). Taxonomy (NCBI): domain Bacteria; kingdom Bacillati; phylum Actinomycetota; class Actinomycetes; order Kitasatosporales; family Streptomycetaceae; genus Streptomyces; species Streptomyces sp. NPDC058459. Next base: position 7,215 of record NZ_JBHXLV010000265.1, read on the forward strand.
TGCTCCCAGGTGCACAGCAGGGGGCCGGGGACGAGGTCGGTCCAGCCGGTCTCCTCGGCCAGTTCCCGTGCGGCGCCCTCGCGGGGGGTCTCGCCGGGTTCGAGTCCGCCGCCGGGGAGCGCCCAGTGCACGCCGACCTCGAAGTTGTCGTACCGGAAGAGGAACACGGCGCCCTCCGGGTCGATCACGGCGGTACGGGCGGCCGGCCTCGGCGTGCGCAGCACCTTCCGCAGGACCGTGCACGGGCGGTTCAGGGTGCGGTCGCGGCGGTGGGCCAGGGGTGCGTAGCCGAGGGACTTCCAGAAGGCCAGGCCCGCGTCGTTGCCGTCGAGGACGGCGAGGCGGACCGCGTGGCGGCCGGCTGTGCGGAAGCGGGCCTCGGTCAGTTCGGCGGCCCGGCGCCCGTAGCCCCGGCCCTGCTGGCCCGCGTCGACCAGCAGCAGGCCGATCCATGGATCGGGGTCGGCCGGGTCAAGGTGGTGGGCCAGTGTGTTCACGACCGCGACCGGGCGGCCGTCCACGCGAGCGAGCAGCACCTCCCCGTCGGGCTGGGCCAGTTCGGCGGCGACCGCGGCCGCGACCTGCTCCGGCCGGATGTCCGCCGGGTCGGGGAACTCCCCGCTGAGCGTGTGGAACGCCTGCTGGGAGGCGTACAGCGCGGTCAGTTCGGCGAGCAGGGGTGCGGGGAGGACGCCCCCGGCGCGCACGGGTTCGAGGATCATGCGGGCACGCTAACGCGTGCGCCCGCCTCAGCCGAGGGGATGGCTGCGCCCCCCGAGCCCGCCGGCTCCGGGCAGGTCCCCGGAGC
>NZ_JBHXLV010000266.1:0-7854 GCF_042721685.1 Streptomyces sp. NPDC058459
GGGCGCGCTCAGGGCCGGGCTCGGCGAGGTGCCACGTGCCGTGGTGGACGACGGCGCGGTCGTCACCGCCTTCCACCGCGAGCGGGTGCTGCGGATAGACGGCCGCGCCCCGGTCAACTTCGCGCCGCTGTCCCGCTGGTGGCGGGCGGCCAACGGCTGGGTGCGCACCCACGCCAACTACCCGCACCACCGGCTCCGGCTCCTCGGCGCGCTGGGCCTGCCCGACGGCGCCGGCCCCGAGGCGGTGGAGGGGCTGCTGCTCGAACGCTCCGCCCTGGACGTCGAGGAGGCGGTGTACGCCGCCGGCGGCCTGGCGGTGGCCCTGCGCACCCCCGGACAGTGGGCGGCGCATCCGCAGGGCGCCGAGGTGGCCCGGCGCCCTCTGGTGGAGCGGGTCCTGATCGGCGGGGCCATGGAATGTGAACTCCCGCCCCTGGACCGGGAATCCGAGCCCCTGCTGCCCGCCGCCGGGCTGCGGGTCCTGGACCTCACGCGCGTCATCGCCGGGCCCGTCGCCACCCGCACTCTCGCGCTGCTCGGCGCGGACGTGCTGCGGGTGGACGCACCCGGGCTGCCCGAACTGGCCGACCAGCACACGGACACGGGCTTCGGCAAGCGGTCGGCCACCCTCGGACTCGACGTGGACAGGCAGGTGCTGGAGGAGCTGCTGGCCTCCGCCGACGTGGTCGTCACCGGCTACCGCCCCGGCACCCTCGACCGCTTCGGCCTCTCCCCGGAGGCGCTGGCCGAGCGGTACCCCGGCCTGATCGTCGCCCAGCTCTCGGCGTGGGGCGCGTACGGGCCCTGGGGTGAGCGGCGCGGCTTCGACAGCCTCGTCCAGGTGGCGACCGGCATCGCGGCCACCGAGGGTTCGGCCAGGGAGCCCGGCGCGCTGCCCGCGCAGGCCCTGGACCACGGCTCGGGCTATCTGCTGGCGGCGGGCGTCCTGCGGGCCCTGACCGACCGGACCCGCGACGGCCGGGGCCGCCTGGTGCGCCTCGCGCTCGCCCGGACCGCGCACTGGCTCACCGACGAGGCCGGCCACGACCCGCGCCCCGGCGGCCCGGCCCACGAGGGCCCGGACCCGTGGCTGGCCGAACGGGACAGCCCGCTGGGGCGGTTGCGGTACGCCCGGCCCCCGGTGTCGTTCACCGGCGGCCCGACCGACTGGGCCACCCCGCCGGAACCTTGGGGGTCCGGTCCGGCGACATGGAGGTGACCGGGTCGGCCGACCCGGTAGGCAATGGCTCAACGACGTTCTCCCGTAAGGCCCTTGGGGACGTACACCCATACGAGGCACAACCCGGTCGGTGGGGTGCGAACCCCTGGGCGGCCCGGTTGTCGGTGATGACCCGTATCCTCATTGACCATGCTCGAAGACCCCGCGACCGCAGTGTCCTCGCCCACCCCGTGGCCGGCCGTGTATCCGAAGGGATACGCGGTCGTTGACGTCGAGACCACCGGGCTGGCCCGCGACGACCGGATCATCTCCGCGGCCGTGTACCGGCTGGACGCGCGCGGCGAGGTCGAGGACCACTGGTACACGCTGGTCAACCCCGAGCGGGACCCGGGCCCGGTGTGGATACACGGGCTGACGAGCGACGTGCTCGAAGGGGCGCCGCTGTTCACGGAGGTGGCGGAGGAGTTCGCGGCCCGGCTGGACGGCCGGGTGCTGGTCGCGCACAACGCGGTCTTCGACTGGCAGATGATCGCGCGGGAGTACGCGCGCGCCCGTCGCGAGCCCCCCGTGCGCCAGCGGCTGTGCACCATCGCGCTCTCCAAGGAGCTGCGGCTGCCGCTGCCCAACTTCAAACTGGAGTCGCTCGCCGCGCACTTCGGGGTCGTGCAGCAGCGCGCGCACCACGCGCTGGACGACGCGCGGGTGCTGGCCGAGGCGTTCCGGCCGAGCCTCAGGGCCGCCGCCGCGGACGGGATGCGGCTGCCGCTGCTGGAGTGCCGCCCGCTCACCGAGTGGTCGGACACCCCGCTCATCGGCCGTCAGGCCACCGGCTCCTACGGCGGCGGACGCGGCCCCGGCTGGCGCCCGGCGCGCAAGCGGCCCGCCTGCCCGTACCCCAACCCCGGCCGGTACGAGGCGGGCGAACGACTCAAACAGGGCATGAGGGTAGCCTTTTCGGGTGACACCTCCACCGAGCGCGACCTGCTGGAGGACCGGGCGACCGAAGCCGGGCTGCACGTGGCAACCAGCCTCTCCCGGCTCACCAGCCTGCTGGTCACCAACGACCCCGACTCGGGCACCTCCAAGACGGCCAGGGCCCGCCAGTTCGGCACGCCGGTCGTGGACGAGGCGGCGTTCGGGCAGTTGCTGCGGGACGTCGAGGACGCCGGCTGAGAGCCGTACGGACGGGTGATTTCCGCGCGACTCGCACCCGCGCCCGCCCGCTCCGCCAGCGGGGACGGCTCACGCTGAGGCGCATGGCGAGATGCGAAGTTTGCGGCAATGACTACGGAATGACCTTCGAGGTCCACGCACAGGGCGCGGTGCACGTCTTCGACTGCTTCTCCTGTGCCATCCACCGCATGGCACCCATCTGCGAGCACTGCCGGGTGCAGATCATCGGTCAGGGCGTGGAGGTGGAGGGCCACTGGTACTGCGGCGCCCACTGCGCTCGCGCCGAGGGGAAGGCGGGGGTGGTGGACCGGGTCTGACCCGGTACCCGCCCGAATGCCCCCCACGGCGCGGAGGTACCGTCGTGGGGTGCACCGCTACCGCTTCCTGCTCACCCGCCAGTGGGTGATCCTCACTCTCGTCATGATCGCCCTGATCCCGACGATGATCAGGCTCGGTATCTGGCAGCACCACCGGTACGAGGAACGCACCGCCCGCAACGACCTGGTCTCCCGGGCCCTGCACGCCACCCCGGTGCCCGTGGAACGGCTCGCCGCCCCCGGCCGCGCGGTCACCCGCACCGTCAAGTACCGCACGGTCACGGCGACCGGCACCTTCGACACCGCCCACGAGGAGGTCGTCCGGCGCCGGACCAACGCCGACGACGAGGTGGGCTTCCACGTCCTGACCCCGCTGAGGCTGACCGACGGCCGGGTGCTGCTGGTCAACCGGGGCTGGATTCCGGCGAGCGGGTCCCAGACCGAGTTCCCTCAGATCCCCGCGCCCCCCGACGGGAAGGTCACGATCACCGGCCGGCTGAAGGCCGACGAGACCACCGCGGCGAGCGGCATCAAGCAGCTCGCCGGGCTGCCGGCCCGGCAGGTCATGCTGATCGACAGCGCGGACCAGGCGCGGCGCCTGGGCGCGCACGTACTCGGCGGTTATGTCGAGCAGACCGCGCCGCAGCCCCGGAGCGGCAGGCCGGAGCAGATCTCCAGCCCCGGCCGCGAGGACGCCCCGCTGAACTACGCCTACATGATCCAGTGGTGGCTGTTCGCCGCCGCCGTGCCCGTCGGCTGGTGGGTGCTGGTGCGGCGCGAGGTGCGCGACCGGGCGGCCCGCGCCGGGCGGGAGAGCGAGCCGCAGGCGGAACCCGCCGGCGTGTGAGCCGGAGCGCGGGTGGGGCGTCACTCCCCCGGCGCACCACCTGATTGGCCGTCAGGCCGCACGGGGAATCGCCAAGGCGTGAACCCGCGCATCGAGGACTACGCCGTCATCGGCGACGAGCAGACCGCCGCCCTGGTCGGCCGGGACGGCTCGATCGACTGGCTGTGCCTGCCCCGCTTCGACTCCGGCGCCTGCTTCGCCCGGCTCCTGGGCGACGAGGACAACGGCTACTGGCGGATCGCGCCGAAGGGCGCGGGCACCTGCACCCGCCGCGCCTACCGCCCCGACACCCTCGTCCTGGACACCGAGTGGGACACCCCCGACGGCACCCTGCGCGTCACCGACCTGATGCCGCAGCGCGAGAAGGCCCCGGACGTCGTGCGGATCGTGGAGGGCGTCAGCGGACGGGTCAGGGTGCACAGCACCCTGCGGCTGCGCTTCGACCACGGCTCCATCGTGCCGTGGATGCGCCGCTCGGACGGGCACCGGGTGGCCGTCGCGGGCCCGGACTCCACCTGGCTGCGCTCCGAGCCGCATGTGCGCACCTGGGGCGAGGATCTCGGCACGCACTCGGAGTTCACCCTCGCCGAGGGCGAACGGGTGGCGTTCGTGCTCACCTGGCACCCCTCGCACCAGCCGCGCCCCCGCCTGATCGACCCGTACCGGGCGCTCAGCTCCAGCGTCCGCGACTGGCGGCGCTGGAGCGGCCGCTGCCGCTACGCCGGGCCGTACCGGGACACCGTGGTGCGCTCGCTGATCACCCTGAAGGCGCTCACCTACCGGCCCACCGGCGGGATCGTCGCGGCGGCCACCACCTCGCTGCCGGAGTGGCCGGGCGGGGTGCGCAACTGGGACTACCGCTACTGCTGGCTGCGCGACTCCACCCTCACCCTGAACGCGCTGCTCGCCGCGGGCTACCACGAGGAGGCCGAGGCATGGCGCGACTGGCTGCTCCGGGCGGTCGCAGGCAGCCCCGAGGATCTTCAGATCATGTACGGGGTCGCCGGTGAGCGCCGACTGCCGGAGACCGAGCTGCCGTGGCTCACCGGGTTCGAGGGCTCGGCGCCGGTCCGTACCGGCAACAGCGCGGTGGACCAGCTCCAGCTGGACGTGTACGGCGAGGTCATGGACTCCCTGTGGCTGGCCCGCCGTGCGGGGCTGTCGGCCCGGCCGCACATGTGGGCCCTGCAGTGCGCGCTGATCGGCTTCCTCCAGGAGCAGTGGCGGCAGCCGGACGAGGGGCTGTGGGAGGTACGCGGCGGACGCCGGCAGTTCACGCACTCCAAGGTGATGGCCTGGGTGGCGGTGGACCGCGCGGTGCGCACCCTGGAGGAGCACCCGGAGCTGAAGGGCGACCTGCCCGGCTGGCGCGCGCTGCGCGACGAGATCCACGCGGAGGTGTGCGCCAAGGGCTACGACCCGCGGCGCGACACGTTCACCCAGTACTACGGCTCCCGCGAACTGGACGCCTCGCTGCTGCTCATCCCGCGCGTGGGCTTCCTGCCTCCGGACGACCCCCGCGTGATCGGCACGGTCGACGCGGTCGCCGCCGACCTGGGCGACGGGGGCTTCGTACGCCGGTACGACACCGGGAACCCCGGCGGTCCGGTGGTCGACGGGCTGCCCGAGGGCGAGGGCGCCTTCCTCGCCTGCTCCTTCTGGCTGGCCGACGCCCTGCACCTGACCGGCCGCACCGGCCGGGCCCGCGAGCTGTTCGAGAAACTGGCGGGACTCGTCAACGACGTGGGGCTGCTGGCCGAGGAGTACGACCCGGTGGCCGGCCGCCAGCTCGGCAACTTCCCGCAGGCGTTCAGCCATATCGCGCTGGTGAACACCGCGTTCACACTATTCGGCACCGAGGAGGCAGGATAGGAGGCATGGATCTTGGACTGAAGGACCGGGTGTACATCGTCACCGGCGCCTCGCGGGGCCTGGGCAACGCGGCCGCGCGGCAGCTCGCCGCGGACGGCGCGAAGCTGGTCGTCACCGGCCGGGACGAGCAGCGGGTGGCGGACGCAGCCGCCGAACTGGGCCCGGACGCGGTGGGCGCGGCCGTCGGCAACGCCGAGGCGGACGCCCCGGAGCGGCTGATCGCCCTGGCCCGTGAGCGCTTCGGGCGTTTCGACGGCATCCTCATCAGCGTCGGCGGGCCACCGCCCGGCTTCGTCGCGGACATCGGCGACGAGCAGTGGCGGGACGCGTTCGAGTCGGTGTTCCTCGGCGCGGTGCGCCTGGCCCGCGCGGCGGCGGCCGAACTGGAGCCGGGCGGGGTCATCGGGTTCGTGCTGTCGGGTTCGGTGCACGAGCCGATCGCGGGCCTGACCGTCTCCAACGGGCTGCGGCCGGGCCTGGCCGGGTTCGCCAAGTCCCTCTCCGACGAGCTGGGCCCGCGCGGCATCCGCGTCGTCGGCCTGCTCCCGGCCCGGATCGACACCGACCGGGTGCGTGAGCTGGACAGCCTGTCGGCCGACCCGGCGGCCACGAGAGCGGCCAACGAGTCCCGCATCCCGCTGCGCCGCTACGGCAGGGCGGAGGAGTTCGGCCGGGTGGCCGCGTTCCTGCTGTCCCCGGCCGCGTCCTATGTGACGGGCGTGATGCTGCCGGTCGACGGGGGGACGCGGCGCGGGTTCTAGTACGGCCGTCAGCTCACCCGGTCCGCCTTGTGCTTGACCCTCCTCAGCCGCACCTCGGTGGGCAGGGACTCCAGCCCCGTCGAGTCGCGGGCGGCGGTCAGCGGGCGGGCGCTGAAGTCGGCCAGGGTGGCGGCCGGGGACGCGTCGGGTTCCAGCCGGAGCCCGGCGCGCAGCGTGGGGGACGTACGGCGCCCGGCCAACTGGGTGCCGGCCCCGGCGACGCCCGGCAGGCGGGCCGCGTCGTCTGCGAGCGCGGACTCCAGCGCACCGCCGCGCACCAGGGCACCGGTGCCGTCGCCGGTGTCGATGAGGATCTCGTACAGCCGGTGCCTGCGCAGCACCGACACCAGCCACCACAGCCCGATCAGCAGCAGGACGGCGAGCAGCGCGATCAGCGCCGGCCACCACCAGCCCTGGTCCCGCCAGGCGGTGCGTTCGGCCCGGCTGAGCAGCACGTCGTGCCGGCCGGAGTGCGGCCACCAGGCCGGGGAGGGCGCGCCGAGGCCGACGGCCAGCACCGACCCGCCGAGCACGAACAGCACCAGCCCGGCGAGCGCCAGCAGGACACGGTTGACGGCTCCTGAACGCATGCCCCTCATCCCTTCTTCCCGGGTCCCCGGAGCCGGACCGACAGCTTGGGCCGCCGGGCCATGCCGAGTTCGGTGACGGCGCCGGCCAGCGCGGTGTCCAGGTCGCCGCGCACCTCGGCGGGGTCCCGGAAGTGCGAGATCACCCGTACCTCCGCCCGGCGGCGGCGCATCCGCACCCGCGCCTCGCGCACCCCGGAGACCTGCACGGCCCGGTCCCGCAGCACCTGGGCGGCGGCCTCGCGGGTGAGGGCGGCGCGTACGTCGGGGCGCGGGCGGAGCATGGGCAGCAGCCGGCGCAGGCCGGGGGTGAGGGCGAGCAGGATCAGCCAGAGGCCGACGGCGGTGACGAAGGCGGCGCCCGCGAGCACCGGGATGTCGTCCAGGGGCCGCGCCGCGAACTGGCGGGCGAGTTCGCGGCGCCAGTACATCGCGGGGTGCCCGGTGCGGACGGCCACGACGTCGTACAGCAGCAGTCCGGCGCCGCCCAGCGTGAGCAGGGCGATGATCGCCGACGGGACGCGGCGGGCGGACCAGAAGCGGCCGCTGCCCCCCGCGTCCGGGGAGAGGGCGGGCTGACCGGCGGCCGGCGGGGGGTGCTTCCCGGTGTCGACCACGGGCATCGGCCGGGTGTCCTGCGGAGGCTCGCTCATACCGTCCTCCCCTGGTGCTCGCCGGGCAGCCGCAGCCGCTCCACCTGGACGACCACCTTCGGCACCTCCATGTTGGCCAGCGTGCCCACCCGCTCGGTGACCCGGCGGCGTACGGCGGCACAGCGGGCGCCGAGGTCGCCGGGGTACTCGAGTTCCAGGACGACCCGCACCCGGGCCCTGGCGAAGGGGCTGTCCTCCACCGGGCCGGTGCCGCGCGCCCGGGGCCGCACGTTGACCGTGGCGTGCGGCGCGGTGAAGTTCCGGGGCAGGGGCGTGAGTGCCTCGCGCGCCGCCCGCGCGGCGATCTTGGCGACGACCCGGTCCGCGATCCGGGTGAACCCGCGCTCGCCCGGCGGGGTGCGGTCCGGGACAGCCGGCGTCACCGCGCCGGTGTCCGTGCTCATCGCGGTCACCGGCGCCAGTCGCGCCGGTCGCCGCCGGAGCGGAACCGGTCGTCACGGGGT
>NZ_JBHXLV010000267.1:0-7830 GCF_042721685.1 Streptomyces sp. NPDC058459
GGTCGCTTCCTTCGTACTCACCCTCTCGGGCTTTCCTCCGGGCTTCCCTTCGGTGTTTCCGACTCTATCAGATCTTTCCGACCCGATTTCCTCGGTGCTTTCCAGGTCTTCGCTTTCGCGTCTCCCTTTCCGGCGGTTCCGACTCTATCAGAACCTTTCGGTGTCTGATTCCCAGTCAGCGGGGCTGTCTTCCCGGCCCGCTGGGCCGTTCCGACGTCTCAAACATTAGCCGATCAACCCCGGCAGCCCTAATCGGGCTGCCGGTCCCCATTCGAATTGAATTCGGACACGCCGAATGCAATCCCGGGGGATGGTCGTACTGATTGGTTTGAGGTGCCGCTCCACGCGGCGAGTTGTTGCGGAGAACCGTTACGGCTCCGTGCAACCCGGAGAACTTTACGGACTGAGCCGGGACGGGTCAAGCTCCGCTGTCAAGATTTTTTCCGAGGGCCTGGTCCGGTCCATCAGTCCAGGTCGGAGAGCCGGCCCTCGGCGTCGTGCTGAGCGTGCTCCACGCGGCGGAGGAGCCTGGCGAGCACCTCTCCCAGTACGGAACGCTCCCCGGAGGTGAGGTCCTGGAGCAGGTCCTCCTCGAAGACCGTCGCCATGCGCATCGCTTCGAGCCACTTCTCCCGGCCCTCGGTGGTCAGCTCCACGATGACGCGGACACGGTTGGACTCGTCGCGCTCGCGGGTGACCAGACCCTCGGTGACCATGCGGTCGATGCGGTGGGTCATGGCGGCCGGGGTGAGACCGAGCCGCTTGGCCAGCTCGCCGGGGCCCATCCGGTAGGGGGCGCCGGAGAGGACCAGGGCCTTCAGCACCTCCCACTCGGCGTTGCTGATGCCCAGCTCGGCGGTCTGACGGCCATAGGCCACGTTCATCCGGCGGTTCAGCCGGGACAGTGCCGAGACGATCTCCTCGACCTGGGGGTCGAGATCCTGGAACTCGCGCTGGTATGCGGCGATCTGTTCGTCGAGTGTCGGCTCCGGCACGCCGTCGTTGTCGGCCATACCCAGGAGTATGGCACGGGGGGTCTTTGCCTTGAAGTCCTTCGCCATGTAGTCTTTAGCTTCGAACTTTAGCTTTGAAGTCTTCACTCCTAACTTGTGGAAGAGGTGAACGTGACCAGGGCGATGGGGGCGGCGATGCCCCGCATCCACGTGGGCAACGCGCTCAGCGCGTTCGGACTCGGCTTCACGGTCCCGTACCTGTACGTCTACGTGGCGCAGGTGCGAGGGCTGGGGGCCGCGACGGCGGGACTCGTGCTCGCTGTCTTCGCCGTGGCGGCGCTGATAGCGCTGCCGTTCGCCGGGCGGGCGATCGTCCGGCGCGGTCCGCTGCCCGTCCTGCTCGTCGCCCTGGTCCTGTCCGCGTTCGGCGCTCTGGGCCTGGGGCTGGCGGGCGGTGCGGTGCCCGTACTGCTGACGGCGGCTGTGCTAGGAGCCGGGCAGGCCGTGATGCAGCCCGCGCTGGCGACGATGATCGTGGACTGCTCGACCAGCGCGACCCGGTCGCGGGCGTTCGCCACGCAGTTCTTCCTGCAGAACCTGGGGCTGGGCGTCGGGGGTCTCATAGGCGGCCATCTGGTCGACGCCGGCCGGGCCTCCTCCTTCACCGTGCTGTTCAGCATCGAGGCCACGATCTTCGTGCTGCTCGCGATGCTGATGGCCACGGTGCGGATGCCCCGCGCCCCGCGCCTCACCGACCTGCCCTCAGGCCCGGCCAGGGGCGGCTGGCGGCAGCTCGTGCAGAACCGGGCGATGGTGCGGCTCTGCCTGCTGGGCTTCGTGCTGTTCTTCGCCTGCTACGGCCAGTTCGAGTCCGGCCTGAGCGCGTACGGCGTAGAGGCAGCCGGGATATCCACGTCCACGCTCGGCACCGCGCTCGCCGCCAACACGCTGATGATCGTCGTGGCGCAGTTCGCCGTGCTGAGGCTGGTCGAGCGGCGGCGCCGGTCGCGGGTGATCGCGGTGGTCGGTCTGATCTGGACCGTGGCCTGGCTGGCGGCGGGGTACGCCGGGCTCGGGCACGGCAGCCAGGAGATGGCCACGGCCGCGTTCGTGTCGGCGTACGCGCTGTTCGGGCTCGGTGAGTCCATGCTGTCGCCGACCGTGGCGCCGCTGGTCGCCGATCTGGCGCCGGAGGGTATGGCCGGGCAGTACAACTCCGCGTTCGCGCTGGTCAAGCAGTTGGCGCTGGCCGTCGGGCCGGCCGTCGGCGGGCCGCTGGGCGCCTCGCTGCCCGCGCCGTACATCGTGACGTTCGTGCTGTTCTCGGTGGCGATCAGCGGGCTGGCGCTGCGGCTGGCTAGTCGGCTGACGCCGGCCCAGGACCACCCGTGGGCGGCGGCGAAGAGCCGGGTCGTGGCGCAGGGCGGTACGCCGGTGGAGTCGGTGAACGCGTAGACGTGCGTACACGGCGTGAGGGCCGGGAGCACATCAGGTGCTTCCGGCCCTCACGCACATCGGGCTAGCGCTTCGGGAGCAGGAACTCGCACCAGACCGCCTTGCCGCCGCCCGGGGTGCGGCGGGAGCCCCAGCCCGAGGCGATGGTGGCGACGATGTCGATGCCGCGCCCGGACTCGTCGGCCGGGTCGGCGCGGCGGCGGCGCGGGAGGTGGTCGTCGCCGTCGGTGACCTCGATGATCAGGCGGCGGTCGGTGCGGCGCAGTCTGAGCCGCATGGGCGGGGTGCCGTGCTGGAGGGAGTTGGCGACCAGCTCGCTGGCGGCCAGGACGCCGAGGTCGTGGAGTTCGGTGGGGAAGCGCCAGCTGGTGAGCACCCCGGAGGCGAAGGCGCGGGCGCGCGGGGCGGCCTCGACGCCGCCGAGGAGGTCGAGGGCCGCGTTGCGGAAGAGGTCGGCGGCGGGGCCGGTGCGGGCGGGGTGCTGGAGGACGAGGACGGCCACGTCGTCGTCGTGGTCGGCGGTGACGCCGGCCGAGCGGACCAGGCGGTCGCAGACGACCTGCGGGGAGCCGGTGGCGCCGGAGAGGGCGCGGGCCAGGGCGGTGATGCCCTCGTCGAGATCCTGGTCGCGGCGTTCGACCAGGCCGTCCGTGTAGAGGACGGCGGTGGCGCCGGGGCCGAGGGGGACGGAGCCGGAGGAGTGGACCCAGCCGCCGGTGCCCAGCGGGGGGCCGGTGGGTTCGTCGGCGCGCAGAACCTCGCCGTGCTCGTCGCGGACCAGGATCGGCAGGTGGCCGGCGGAGGCGTAGACCAAGCGGCCCTCGTTGGGGTCGTGGACGGCGTAGACGCAGGTGGCGATCTGGTTGGCGTCGATCTCGATGGCGAGGCCGTCGAGGAGCTGGAGGACCTCGTGCGGGGGGAGGTCGAGGCGGGCGTAGGCGCGGACGGCGGTGCGGAGCTGGCCCATGACGGCGGCGGCGCGCACGCCCCGGCCCATGACGTCACCGATGACGAGGGCGGTGCGGCCGCCGCCGAGGGTGATCACGTCGTACCAGTCGCCGCCGACCGCGGCCTCGGTGCCGCCGGGCTGGTAGGTGGCGGCCACGCGCAGGTCGTCGGGTTCCTCCAGATCCTGGGGGAGCAGGGAGCGCTGGAGGGTGACGGCGGTCTGGCGCTGGGTGCGTTCGCTGGCGCGCAGGCGTTCGGCGGCCTCGGCGTGGTCGGTGACATCGGTGGCGAAGACGAGGACGCCCGCCTCGCGGTCGCGGTGTCCGGTGACCGGGGTGCAGGTGAACGTGTAGGAGCGGCCGTCGACGGCCTTGCGGGACTTCAGGGTGCGGGGTCGGCCGCTGCGCAGCACCTGGTCCAGGAGGGGGAGAAGGCCCAGCTCGGCGAGTTCGGGGAGGGTGTCGCGGGCCGGGCTGCCGGGGGCGCGGGGGCCGAACGCGGTGACGTAGGCGGCGTTGACGTGGGCGAGGCGGTGGTCGGGGCCGTGCACCAGGGCGACGAGGGCCGGGACGCGGTCGAGGACCTCGCGGGTGGGCAGTCCGTCGACGGCGGAGGCGGGGTGGCCGGCGCGGGCGGCGGGCACCGGGCTCTCGCTCCGCCGGTCCGGGGGGACCGTCTGCTCGGTCCGCGCTGCGGCGCGGCGCTGCGTTCCGGGGAGCCGGGCGCTCCAGCGCGTGAAGTTCACAGTGGGGAAAGCCTCGTGTGTGCTGAAGGGCGGGCTGTTGCCCGTCCGAGGATGTGGAGCAGTCTGGCAGGTGGCCGTCCGCGGTGACATCCGTCAGACGCCCCGGCGGGCCGGGGAGTTCCCGGGTCCGGTCAGGACGACCCCTTCGGGGGGTCCGGGGGCCGGTGCGGGGGTTTTTCCCCGGCCGCCAGTTCGAACTCGGCCCGCGGGTGTTCGAGTGAGCCGAGGGAGACGATCTCCCGCTTGAAGAGTCCGGCGAGGGTCCACTCGGCGAGCACGCGGGCCTTGCGGTTGAGGGTGGGCACGCGGCTGAGGTGGTACGCCCGGTGCAGGAGCCAGGCGGGGCGGCCCTTGAGCCCGCGGCCGTACACCTGGGCGACGCCCTTGTGCAGGCCGAGGGAGGCGACGGAGCCGAGCTGCCGGTGGGCGTAGGTGCGCAGGGGCTCGCCGCGCAGGGTGTGCACGATGTTGTCGCCGAGGACCCTGGCCTGGCGCAGCGCGTTCTGGGCGTTGGGCGCGGTGGTGGTGCCGGGGTCGGCGGCGGTGACGTCGGGTACGGCGGCGGCGTCGCCCGCGGCCCAGGCGTGCTCGGTGCCCTCTACGGCGAGCTGGGCGGTGCAGCGCAGCCTGCCGCGCGCGTCGAGGGGGAGGTCGGTGGCGGCGAGCACCGGGTGGGGTCGGACGCCGGCGGTCCACACGACGGTGCGGGTGGGGAGGCGGCGGCCGTCGCTGAGGACGGCGACGCGGCCGGCGCAGGATTCGAGGCGGGTGTTCAGCAGCACCTGGATGTTGCGGCGGCGCAGCTGGGTCACGGTGTGCCGGCCCAGTTCGGGGCCGACCTCGGGCAGCACCCGTCCGGTGGCCTCCACCAGGACCCACCGCATGTCCTCGGGGCGGAGGTTGGGGTAGTAGCGGGCGGCGTAGCGGGCCATGTCCTCGAGTTCGCCGAGGGCCTCGACGCCCGCGTAGCCGCCGCCGACGAAGACGAAGGTGAGGGCGGCGTCGCGCAGCGCGGGGTCGCGGGTGGAGGAGGCGATGTCCATCTGCTCGATGACGTGGTTGCGCAGTCCGATGGCCTCCTCGACGGTCCTGAAGCCGATGCCGTGCTCGGCGAGGCCGGGGACGGGCAGGGTGCGGGAGACGGAGCCGGGGGCGAGGACGAGTTCGTCGTAGCCGATGAGCTCGGCGGCGCGGCCGTGCCGCTCGGCGGCGAGGGTGGTGACGGCGGCGGTGCGTACGGCATGGTCCACGGCGGTGACCTCGCCGACGACGACGCGGCACCCGGGCAGGACGCGGCGCAGGGGTACGACGACATGGCGCGGGGAGATCGAGCCGGCGGCGGCCTCGGGGAGGAACGGCTGGTACGTCATATAGGGGTCGGGGCTGACCACGGTGATCTCGACGTCACCCCGTCTGAGCTGCCGTTTCAGCTTCCGCTGGAGACGCAGGGCGGTGTACATGCCGACGTGGCCCCCGCCGACGACCAGAATGCGCGCGCGTTCCTTCACCCTCCCATGACGCACCCGGCGCTGTTGTTTGTCCACAGCCCTGACAATGTGTGTGACCGGCGGCCGGATGTGCGGGGGCACGGAATCCGGACATAAATGGCTGGTACTCCGATCGAGGGGCGCACTGTGCGGAACCTACCCCTTATGAATTGACTCCCGCTCAACTATGTTGCTGTGTCTACGAGGTGCGGGAAGGTCGTCGAGGGGGTCGCCCCGTGCGGGCCCGCTCAGGACCGGCGCCAGTTTTCCGCGCTCTCGGAAATCAGTGGCGGGGAGAGTCTCCGGGGGGAGACGTCATTACCGGGGGAACATATGCATGTTCAGGAATCGCACTGGTCAGCGGCGCCCCTGGCGTCGGCCGGACGGACGGGCGGCGGGCGTGCGGCGCCGCTGCGGGTGGACGCGCAGCGCAATCTGGAGCACGTGCTGAGGGCGGCGCGTGAGGTGTTCGGCGAGCTGGGGTACGGCGCGCCGATGGAGGACGTGGCGCGCCGGGCGCGGGTCGGGGTGGGCACGGTGTACCGGCGTTTCCCCAGCAAGGACGTGCTGGTGCGGCGGATCGCCGAGGAGGAGACCGCGCGGCTGACCGAGCAGGCGCGGACCGCGCTGGGCCAGGAGGACGAGCCGTGGTCGGCGCTCTCCCGCTTCCTGCGCACCTCGGTGGCGTCCGGCGCGGGCCGGCTGCTGCCGCCGCAGGTGCTGCGGGTGGGGGTGGCGGAGGAGAGCCCCGCCGAGGAGGCGCGGGTGCCGCAGCAGCGCTCCCAGGCGGGTGCCGGGGAGCTGCGCCTGGTGGACGAGGACCGCTCGGCCGGCGAGCCGGGTACGGCGACGCTGCTGAACGTGGTCGGTCAGCTGGTGGAGCGGGCCCGTGCGGCCGGTGAGCTGCGGGCCGACGTGTCGGTGTCGGACGTGCTGCTGGTGATCGCCACCGCGGCGCCCGCGCTGCCGGACGCGGCGCAGCAGGCGGCCGCCTCGGCACGGCTGCTGGACATCCTGCTGGAGGGGCTGCGGTCCCGGCCCGTGTAGCGAAGCGCGCTGAACCCCCGTACTGGGGACGCTCGTTCGGAACTGTTTGCGGGTGGTCGGTGCAACTTCCGCCCGGATGAGTGACGGGGCGGACGAGTGGACCGGTGGTCAATACGGCTGTGGCACGCTGAGCCCGTAAAGGATCGGACTGTGCCGGTGTCGGGGGCTGCACGCGATGGGCGTTGACGGGTGGGACGGCGCGCGCGCCGACGGTGGTGGTGACACGGAGGCCGGGGGACTGACCTCCCCGCAGGTGCCGGGCCAGGGCGGCCGGGGTGTCCCGGGCGGCGGCGAGCGGGCGATGCTCCCGGCCCAGCGCGAGGGCAGCACGCTGCCTCCCCCGCCCGACGCGCCGCCCGCCGACGGCGAGCTGATCGAGCGGATGCGCGCCGGGGACGACTCGGCGTACGAGGAGCTGTACCGGCGGCACGCGGACGCGGTGCGACGCTACGCGCGCACCTGCTGCCGGGACGGGCACACCGCCGACGACCTCACGGCCGAGGTGTTCGCCCGCATGCTGCAGGCGGTGCGCGGCGGTTCGGGCCCCGAGTACGCGGTGCGCGCCTATCTGCTGACCTCGGTGCGCCGGGTCGCCGCGCACTGGACGCGGTCCGCCAGGCGCGAGCAGCTCGTGGACGACTTCGCGGTGTTCGCCCAACACGCGTCCCGGGCCGCCGAGGTGGCCGACGACACCGGTTCCCTGGGGATCTTCGGCGCCGACCTGGGTGCCGACGTACGCGCGATGCGCGAGGCCGAACAGACCCTGGCCATGCAGGCGTTCCGCTCCCTGCCCGAGCGCTGGCAGGCGGTCCTCTGGCACACCGAGGTGGAGGACGAGTCGCCCAGCGAGGTGGCTGTGCTGTTCGGGCTGGACGCCAACGGCACCCGGGTGCTGGCCAGTCGCGCCCGCGAGGGGCTGAAGCAGGCGTACCTCCAGGCGCATGTCAGCGCGACCCTGGTGAACGACGAGGAGTGCGCGCGCTACGCCGACCAGTTCGGTGGCTACGCCCGTCGCAAGCTGCGCATCCGGGCGGAACGCGGGCTGCGCAAGCACCTGGAGGAGTGCGCCAGGTGCCGGCTGGCGGCCGCGCAGATCGAGGAGGTGGCCGGGGGTATTCCGGCCGTCGTCCCGGTCGCGGTCATCGGCTGGTTCGGCGCCGCCGGGTACGCCAAGGCGCTCGGGGTCATCGCCGGT
>NZ_JBHXLV010000268.1:0-7689 GCF_042721685.1 Streptomyces sp. NPDC058459
GCATCTGACGAACAATCTGAATCACGGGGCTGTGTCGTGGCCACAGCCAGAGCCTCCCATCACCCCATGATCCAGATCTAGCCCTGTAGTACTAGGGCATGAGGCCGCCAGCGCTCCAGAGAGCGGAAGGGGCACTCGTCCGGGGCCGGCCCTTCGCGGACGAATTCGGCCGCTGCCAGGGGGGCGCACCCTTGCCGGCCTGCCATCGCGCCGCTGAGGGCATAAGGTCGTCCCAGCTGCTGGCCGAAATGGGCTACGAAGATGCAGTCGGCCTCAAGGGGCACGGCTAAGCCACGCCCGGCGTGACGCCAGCGAGCAGCCCCTCCAAACCCTGCTGCAACAGAGCCACGAGGACGCCGAGATGCTGGACCCCACCCTGGTCAAGGGGCCTGGGTGCTCCAGTTCTCGGGCAGTGAGAGACGCGCCCACACGGATTTGCCGCTCGTGGGAGTCGCCGTCCAGCCCCAGGTGGTGCTGAGGGCTCTGACGATCGGAAGCCCGCGGTGCTGCTCGGCCATGGGTGGCGGAGGAATGAGCCGCGGCTGGCGGCGGCTGGGATCGCGGACGACGCACAACAGGGTTCGCGGGCGCAGGGCCAGAGCGAGCCATACACCTGCCTGTGTGCTGTCAGGGGCCAGGGTTCGCGTCCGGCCGTGGCGGACAGCGTTCGCGACGAGTTCGGAGGCGACTTGGACGGTGTCGTCGCTCATGCTGCCCTCTAAGTTCCAGCCCTCGAGCGTCTGGCGCGTGAACTGCCGTGCCACGTAGCAGCTGTTCGTTGCGGCGGGAATGCGTCGTGCGGCGAAGGGGGTGCTTCCCAGGCCGGTGCGGACGGCGAGGTTGGGTGTGAAGACGGGGGGGTGCCACGGAACAAGTGTTCTTCCGCGCTGTCCGTGACAGTGAGCGAGGACGATGGCCGGCTGTCGCTCTCATGACGTGGTGTCATCGTCGTCCCCCCGAACTTGCTTGCCGTGTCCTGCGGCGTGCCGTCTTGCACCGTCACTATTCCGGCCCGTTCATCGTTCTTGCAAGCAAAGTTCTGTAATTGCAGAACGCTGAAATTCGCACACACGGCCGATCTGCGTCCGGTAGGGCGTATGGCCGGCTGGGCGGGGATCGGGAAGGCGCGGTAGTCATGGGGCAGGTCGAGAACGGCGTCAGTGCCGGCATGATCGAGGGTGTGATGTGGCGCAAGAGCCGTCACAGCGGAGGTAACGGAAATTGCGTGGAGGTCGCTTCCCTTCCCGACGGTGGCGTGGCTGTCCGTAACTCCCGCGACCCGGAAGGTCCGGCTCTCGTCTACACGCGTGAGGAGATCTTCGCCTTCTTCGTGGGAGTGAGGGATGGGGAGTTCGACTTCACGATTTCGTGACAGTGTGTAGATTTCTGGCCATTCCCTCACGCGGATGGTTTGCGGCTGCCATACTCGGGCTCCCCCGACCAGTTCGATAGGAGCAAGCGGTATGGCAGCCGATCAGCAGGCGCCTTCCATTCTTGGATTCCCGCACCGCCCGGAATGGGGTGCGTCTGCTCACCGCAAGGCGCTTGCGGGGCACCTGCGTCGATGTCGTGACCACGCCCAGATTGAAGCGAAGCGGGCGGCCCGCTGCATCGACGTCTCCGATGCCGCTATCAGCCGCCTGGAGACCGGCCTCGCCACCCCCGAACCGGCGAAAGTGGAACGCCTGCTGGACGAGTACGGCGTGCGCGACCCGGCTGAACGGGCTCGCGTCGCAATTCTGGTGCACGAGGCGGCGCAGCCCGAAATATGGCAGCCCTACGCTCACGCTACCCCCAGCACCCTGCGTCCGCTGCTGGCGATGGAGCCGGCGGCCCGGCGCATCCTGTCCTACGAACCCCAGCTGGTGCCGGGGTGGCTGCAGACCGAGGAGTACGCCCGGATCGTGATGCGAGCGGTCCATCCGACGAGGCCCGCGAAGGAAATCGCGGAACGCGTTACGATGCGCATGCGGCGCCTTGAGATGCTGCGCCGCAAGACCGACCCGCCGAGCCTGCTCGCTGTCATGGACTCGGAGGTCTTCCGTCGTCCGGTCGGCGCCCCAGGGGTGATGTACCGGCAGATCGAACACATATTGGCCCTTCTGGCTGAACTGCCCTACCGGCTGCGGCTCCAGATCGCCCCGCTGACCGTGGGAGCCGTCGGGGCGATCGGGCATCCCATCGTGCACCTTCGGTTCTTCACCCCCGCGTACCTGCCCGACATGGTGTACCTCGAGCAGTACGAGGGCGCCGTCTACCGGGAGAAACCCGCTGACTCCGAGCGTTACCAAGCGGTGCTGAACAACTTGTGCGGAGTGGCCAGTCCCGCCGACCAGACCCCCTCGCTGCTGCGGGAGGCGCTCGACTCCTGGCGGTAACGGGCACTCCATGCCGCGACTCACCGTCGGACGAACCCCATGCCCCCGTACTCTTCCCACTCCCAAGTCTGCTGAGACGGCACGTCGTCCGGTCGGGGGCGCCAGGCGGACACCTCGGTCAGCCCCGGCTCCTCCAGGTCCAGCGGAGCGCAGAAGGCCTCGACATCGGCCCGTTCACGCACACGTCCCCAGGGCTGCCGTCCAGCGCCCGGACCAGTGCGGACAGAACCTCCCAGTCGGGAACGTCGTGACCCGCCAGCACCCGCCGGACCGCCGCGGCGCTGACGGCCTTGCGGCTGAGCGCTTCGATCTTCTGCGCGCTGGGCTCCTTCGCCGCGAGATGCAGACCACGCACAGCCGCGTGCAGCTGCTGGATGGTCGCAGTGACAGGCTGCCGCTGAGCCGGAGTCATTCCATGCGCCGCCTCGAACAGAACCCGCAGCTGGGCAGGGTCGGACTCGAAAATTCCGCTCAGCGAACACACCAGATCCCACGTAGGAAGCCGGTCACCCGACAGAACCCGGGAGATGAACGACGGGGACAGCATCGCCCGGTCAGCCACTTCTTTGATCGTCTTGCCGCTGCTCACCTGCAGCTGCGTCAACGCCGAAGCCAGCTGCCCCATCGCACTGACCGCCTCCGGACGAACGGCGTCCTTGGCCTCCTGCGCCTCCGCGATCGGTGCGGACCGAGCGGCACGCCACCGCGCCGGAGCAGCCCCCTTCTCATTGGCGTGCGAGACCATCATCCGGGCCACCCGCTCTGGCCCCCACCTCGTACGGGTTGTCTCCGGAGCGACGTGCGCCGCCCGTGCCACGTCTTCCCATTTCTCGCCCCTGTGCCGGGCTTCTTGCACCGCAGCCGCGGTATAGATATCAAGCTCGCGCCTGATCGCTCCTGCACGCTCCAGCAAGGTGCCCAGCTCCTCCTGGCGCACCTCGCTATCGACCAGTTGCCCGGCTAGCCGGTGGACCTCTGCGGCCACCGCACTCCCCAGAGGGCTCTGCTGCTCAACGGTGACCGCCCTGCTCGCCTGCCGCTGGCGCTGCGCCCGGCGCCGACAGGCGGTGCCGCAGTACCTGCGCCGGCGCCCCACCCCTGTGTTCTGCACCAACTGGCCGGAACACACCACACACACATCCTGGTGCGGCTTGCTGCTCGTCACGATGCCTTCCCTCCCAATGCGCCGGCTCCCGGGAGAACCGGGCGGTGCCGATGCCCCCGCTGCTGCCGGGGCGCTCATTCGGGCACCCCGGCAAGAGATCGACGGACAGCTCAGTCCAGACGGGCCCACAGGAACTCGAGGCGGGAGGAGCGGGCCGAGGCGGCCGCAGCGGTGGCAAATGCCGCGCAAGCAGCGGCCGACCAGCCAGAACCCTGCAGAACGGCGAGTACGGCGAGAACGACGAGCGGGCCCAGATGGAGCGTGACAGCTAGGGCACGCAGCTGTGCGCGATATCCGCGAACATTGCTACCGTCCAGGCGTGGCTCAGGTACCACGGTGCCGGACACGACATTGGGATCAGTCATCGGTTTCCTTTCCTGAATTGACGGCTGGTCAAAATGCGGGAGGAGTCCTGGTCTTCTGGTAGCCAGCCTCGGGCCGGGACTCATCTCCGGCGCGACCCTAGCGTGCGCCCGGCAAGCTCGGCCATCGGAGTGAGGCACTAACCGGTAAGCCGTCACATCGGCGAGTGGAAATCCGGATCTCAGACCGATTCCCGGCTCAAAATTTCCCCCGATGAACACTGCCGATCGAATTAGACGGAAGCCGATCGAAGTCACCGTCGCGGAGACGTTTGAGGGCGCACGCCAGCGGTTGGAAATTCACGAGGACTGCTCCGGCGCACGCTAGGGATCGCCCTGACGCGCCTGGCGAAACCATCCTGCGCTGCGGTAACCCGTCAGGAAGGCCGTCACCCACTCGTGATGCGAACTGGCGCCGCCGGCCGCTGACACCGGGCGCCACGTCAGGGGGCGGCCTTGAACGCCCGCCTGACGCCCGGAAATCGGTCCGGCGGAACGACTGTCGAAGTCCAGGACGTCTGTAGCCCCCGTGCCGTGTGTTCGCGGTGGTGCTGGGCGGCGCCGCCTCATGCAGCTCGAAGGCGTAGCTGCGCGCACGGCATACGGGCAGCTCCTTGACGGCTCTTCGAGTCCACCCCTAGGATCAGTCTCCGATCAGATAACTGATTCTACTTGAGGGGGTGGGATGGGTATCCTGCTGACGACCGGACAGGCCGCAGAGGAGCTCGGCTGCGCCGTGACCACCTTCCGGCGCCTCGTGCACGCGGGGCTGCTGCCGGGTCTGTCCCGCCGAGGAGTGCGCGTCATGGTCCCGCTGGACGCTGTACAAGCCCTCGCCGCCCGCCGCGCCGCGCCGCTGGAGCGGCTGGACGCCACCGAGATCGCCGTGCTGCGTGTCGACGCTGTGCGCACGGCTCCCGCCCCTGGGCAGCCGTGGACCGGATACTCCGCAACCCTTCCCCCCGACGACCTGTTGAAGGCCCTGCGCGGCTGGTGGCGCTGCGACGCGGCCAGCGTCGCTGCCGGAGGGGTCATGCCTGTGACCCTGTCGGGCTACACCGTCGCTGTGCTGACCGGGCTTGAGCAGTGGGAGAAGAACTCCGAGGGCCGCCACGCCTTTCCCTGCGCCCGGCTGGCCGGCTTCGTCACCGACCTGGTCACGCCGCAGGTCCGCCTCACGTCCGACAGGAGCGAAGACCGCCGGCTCGCCGAGCTGCTGCTGAGCACCCGGCTCGCCTCCCACTCAGGCGGGTCGGTCGCCTACGCCACCACCCGCACCACAACCAGCTGAACTCCGGCTCTGACAAGGAACCGCCCGATGGACGCACACAGCTACAGCGCCGCTCTCGCCGACCTGCGCACCGTGCGAGACCAGATCAAGAAGGCACGGGCCGTGCTGGCCAAGCTGGAAGCGGACCGGGACAAGCGAGTCCTCCAGCTGGCTGGCTACCCCAAGGCCAAGGCGGACCGAATCGCCCCCGCAGCCGGGCTGGGGGTGGCCGACGTCGTCGCCCTCGCCCCCGCCCTGGCCCCCGACAGCCTCGCCGCAGGCGACGACGCCCAGCCGCAGGCCCCCGAGCCGCCTCGCACCCAAGCCGCCCCCGGTCACGCAACGTCGCCTGACGGCCCAGCAGCCGACCGTGCGACGGCCGCACCGCCTGAGCCGTCTGCACCTGCCCAGGCGGTACAGGACCTGCCGTGCATTCCCGAAGGCGCCACCGGCGAGACGTGGTTCGCGCACAGCCCGGCCCTGGCTTCTACCCGCCCGAACTTCACCCAGCAGGCCCGCTCCACCGTCTTCCTGGACACCGCCACCGGCGTCCTGGTCCACCGCGACCGGACCCACCGCCTCGACCTCCGCGACCGGACCGCCGCCGACATCCTCGCCGCCGTCTCGAACGCCGTCCCCGAAGGCGTGGAACGCATCTACGTCACCGCTGGCGACCCCTGGCACCGCGACGCCGACCGCCACCCCTACCTGCGCGACGCCGTCGCCGCCTGGCTGAACGCGCCGGTCCCGGGCTGGCGCACCGACACCGGCCGCGGCCGCGACCGGATGGCCGGGCACTTCGTCCACGTCCGCAACCCCGTCGGGCGCTACCAGCGGGACAACGGCGACAGCCACGTGGAGATCCGCTCGGTGGGGGAGTGGTTCGACACCGGCGAAGACAACCCGCACACCGTCCGCGATGCGTTCGTGCTGCTGTGGCAGGCCCTGCGCCGCCACTGGAACGACGCCGTCCTCATGGGCTCCCCCTCCCAGACCGGCCGCGACCTGTGGACCCGCACCATCCCCGCCCGAGGCCAGCATGCCGACGGCTTCCCCGTCCTCTCGGATGAACTGCGCGGCCTGCTGCACGCCACCGCCGGGCAAGGCCGCAACGAACTCCTCACCCCGCCCCGCGTTCCAGACCAGCTGCCCCAGCTCGTCGAGTACGACCGCACCTTCGCCTACGCCAAGCACACCTGGAAATCCCCCGTCGGCACCCCCCGCCGCGTCACCGCCGCCACCTTCGCCGCCTGGTCCGAGAAAGAACAGACGCGCGCCCTGTACGGGAGCGGGCACTGGCAGATCCGCGTCACCGTCCCCGACAACTGGAACCACGTCGGGCTCCTCCCGGCTCCCGCGCCCGGAGACCGCGCCTGGCACTACCCGGCCGAACCCGGCGCCACCTTCACCACCTGGGCCGGCGGCCCCGAGGTCCACACCGCCATGACCAACCCCCTCACCCCGTGGAGGATCGAAATCCTCGACGGAATCCTGTGGGAGGACGGCAAACCCCTGGACGACTGGGCCAAGAAGCTCAAGGAGGCCTGGGCCAACCTCTCCGCCCAGGCCCACTTCCAAGGCGACCCGCAGCAGGCCCGCGCCGCGCACCTCGCCTCCCGAGCCGTGCGCTCGATCCTCCTGTACGGCATCGGCGCCTTCGCCCAGCGCCCGCGCATGGTCACCGGCACCACCCCCCGGTCCATGGAGCGCGACGTGCCGCCCGACGCCGAGGTCATCGGCTTCGACGACGAGCTGATCACCTGGCAGAAGCCCACCGGCTTCGCCCGCGACCCCAACGCCCACCCCGAATGGGCCGCCGCCATCTGGTCCGGCGCCCGCGCCGCGCTGCTCACCCAGCGCCACCGCGACGACGACACCTACGCCGGCGCCCTGCACACCCCGCCCGGCACCGTCGTCGCCTTCCGCACCGACGCCCTCTACCTCACCCAGCGTCAGGACTGGCCCTACCACCACCAGCCCGGCGACTACCTCCTGCGGGCCACCTCACAGGCCCCCACGCCGCACCCGCCACGGAAGAAGAGCTCCTCGCGCTGCGGGAAGCCGGACGAGCGGCGCTCACCGCTGAGCGGGAGGCGTGATGCCACGCCGCAACACACGCGCCCCGTACGGCGAACTGAACGAGGCGGCACGCCTCGCCGACCGGCTCCAGCAAGCCGGCTACACCCGCCGCGACATCGCCCGCATCCTCGACCGCGACCCCTCCCTGGTCTCGCAGTTCTACACGAAGAACAAGGGCGCGGCCTTCGTCCCCGCCCTGCGGCAGGTCGTGGCCGCCCTCGAGGCCGGCGGCATCACCGACCTGCCCGAGCTCGCCGCCATCGCCGCCCGCCACACCCAGCGCCGCACCACCGCCTCCGGAGCCCGCGCCCGCGTGCGCAGCAAGGCCGTCCTGATCACCCCCACCGGCACCGGCACCGGCCGCGTGGGCGCCCAGGCCATCGCCTCCGGCTCCGCACGCCTGCGCCCCCTCATCGCCGAAGCAGCCCGCCAGGG
>NZ_JBHXLV010000269.1:0-7652 GCF_042721685.1 Streptomyces sp. NPDC058459
GCCCTGGGGCGCGGAGGTGTCAGATAATGTCGAACGTGGCGGGGTCGGGACCCAGCCGCTTGTCCTCGTTCAGCGCGCTGATGGCGGCGACATCCTCGTCGTCCAGGCTAAAGTCGAACACCTCGATGTTCTCCTTGATCCGCGACGGCGTCACGGACTTCGGGATGACGATGCTGCCGAGCTGGATGTGCCAGCGCAGCACGACCTGCGCCGGCGTACGCCCGTGCTTCTGGGCGATGGCCACGATCGCCGGGACCTCCAGCAGGCCCTTGCCCTGGCCGAGCGGCGACCACGCCTCGGTGGCGATGCCCCGCTCGGCGTTGAACTCCCGCGCCGCGCGCTGCTGGAGCTGCGGGTGCAGCTCGATCTGGTCGACCGCCGGGACGACAGACGTCTCCGCGATCAGCCGCTCGAGGTGCTCCGGGAGGAAGTTGGACACGCCGATCGCGCGGACACGGCCGTCGGAGTGCAGCTTCTCGAACGCCTTGTAGGTGTCGAGGTAGTTGTCCCGCGCGGGCAGCGGCCAGTGGATCAGATAGAGGTCGAGGTAGTCGAGACCGAGCTTCTCCAGCGAGGTGTCGAAGGCACGCAGGGTGGAGTCGTACCCCTGGTCGCTGTTCCAGAGCTTGGTGGTGACGAAGAGATCCTCGCGGGGCAGGCCGGACGCCGCGATGGCCTTCCCGGTGCCCTCTTCGTTGCCGTAGATCGCGGCGGTGTCGATGCTGCGGTACCCGGTCTCCAGCGCCGTGGTGACCACGCGCTCCGCCTCGTCGTCCGGCACCTGCCAGACGCCGAAGCCCAGCTGGGGCATCTCGACACCGTTGTTGAGGATGATCGGGGGGACCTTGCTGCTCACGAGTTCATGATCCTTCGGTTGTGGACAGGTGGCACACTCATCGTCCACGATCACGCGCCGGTCCGCACTCCTGGCCGGCGGATCACGAGTGGTAGAGGGCTTCGACCTCGCGCTCGTACTCGTAGCGGGTGCGGGACACGATGGTGACCCGGTCGGCGGTCACGTCCCGCCACTGCCCTTGATCGTCCTTGCGGCCCGGGGCGATGTGCCGCGCGGCTCGGTGCGTGCGTTGTCGGAGACGGCGCCGGCCAGACCGCCTGCGGGCGGCAACCGTCACAGGACACGGGGGCGATATGCGCCAGTAGGCACGGGGTGTCTGCCGCTCAGCCACCTAGCTAGCCGCTCCGTCTCCGCAGTCGCTCCCCGCCCGCCAGGATCGCCGCGGCCAGCGCGTCCGCCGCGCCCTCCGTCGTGCCCCGCGTCCGGGCGTGGGTCAGGGCGAAGTCGACGCGGCCCAGCGCCGGCAGGCCCGCCCGTTCCGGTACCCGGACAAGGCCCGGCGGGATCAGGCGGCGGGAGTGGGCCATCACGCCGAGTCCGGCGCGGGCTGCCGCGATGAGGCCGTTGAGGCTGCCGCTCGTGCAGACGACGCGCCACGGGCGGCCCTGGTCCTCCAGCGCCTCCAGGGCGCGGGCCCGGGTGATGCCCGGCGGAGGATAGACGATCAGAGGGACCGGGCGGTCCGGGTCCAGGCGGAGCCGTTCCGCGCCGATCCACACCAGGTCGTCCCGCCAGACCAGGCGGCCCCGGGGGTCCTCGGGGCGGCGCTTGGCCAGCACCAGGTCGAGCTTGCCCTCGGCGAGCCGCTCGTGCAGCGTCCCGGACAGCTCCACCGTCAGCTCCAGATCGACCTCGGGATGGTCGTACCGGAAGCCCTCCAGGATCTCCGGCAGCCGGGTCAGCACGAAGTCCTCCGAGGCGCCGAACCGCAGCCGGCCGCGTACGGGCGGGCCGGAGAAGTACGCCGCCGCCTGCGCCTGCACCTCCAGCAGCCGCCGCGCGAACCCGAGCATCGCCTCGCCGTCGCCCGTCAGCTCCACCGAGTGGGTGTCCCGCGCGAACAACTGGCGGCCCGCCGCCTCCTCCAGCCTGCGCACATGCTGGCTCACCGTCGACTGCCGCAGCCCCAGCCGCCGCGCGGCCTGGGTGAAGCTCAGCGTCTGGGCCACCGCGAGGAACGTCCGCAACTGCGTGGGCTCGTACACGCGGGCCAGGGTAGCCCGGTCATCATGGAACGCGATCGCAGTCAGAGCGGTATGCCGGATTCCGTGATCGGCGCCGACCAGGCACGATGGAGATCGTCCGCCGAACCCCGACGCTACGGAGCCCCGTGAAACGCCGGCTGCCCATCGACCCGTACATCGCGCTGCTCCTCGGCACGGTGGGCCTGGCCGCTCTGCTGCCCGCGCGGGGCGTCGCCGCCGATGTGGCCTCCGGCGCCGCCACGGCCGCCATCGCCTTCCTGTTCTTCCTGTACGGCGCCCGTCTCTCCACCCGTGAGGCGATGGACGGACTGCGCCACTGGCGGCTCCACCTCACCGTGCTGGCCTGCACCTTCGTCGTCTTCCCGCTGCTCGGGCTGGCCGCGCGCGGGCTGGTCCCGGCGCTGCTGACCCGGCCGCTCTACGAGGGGCTGCTGTTCCTCACCCTGGTGCCGTCGACCATCCAGTCCTCCATCGCCTTCACCTCCATCGCGCGCGGCAACGTGCCCGCCGCCATCTGCGCCGGCTCCTTCTCCTCCCTCGTCGGCATCGTCGTCACCCCGCTGCTCGCGGCCGTGCTGCTGGGCAGCTCGGGCGGCGGCTTCTCCGCCGACTCGCTGGTGAAGATCGTGCTGCAACTCCTGGTGCCGTTCCTGGCCGGGCAACTGCTGCGGCGCTGGATCGGCGGCTTCGTCGCCCGGCACAAGAAGGTGCTCGGACTGGTCGACCGGGGCTCGATCCTGCTGGTCGTCTACACCGCGTTCAGCGAGGG
Source organism: Streptomyces sp. NPDC058459 (assembly GCF_042721685.1). Classification (NCBI taxonomy): domain Bacteria; kingdom Bacillati; phylum Actinomycetota; class Actinomycetes; order Kitasatosporales; family Streptomycetaceae; genus Streptomyces; species Streptomyces sp. NPDC058459. Next base: position 2,831 of record NZ_JBHXLV010000269.1, read on the forward strand.
CATGGCCCAGGGCATCTGGCACCAGGTGAACGCCCCGCGCCTCGGCGCGCTGCTTCTCGTGGAGGCCGTCCTGCTCGCCGTGCTGCTCACGCTGACCTGGTACGGCGCGCGGGCGCTCGGCTTCGGCCGGGCCGACCGCATCGCCGTCCAGTTCGCCGGGTCGAAGAAGTCCCTCGCCGCCGGACTCCCCATGGCCGGAGTCCTGTTCGGCGCCCACGCCTCCCTCGCCGTGCTGCCGCTGATGCTCTTCCACCAGCTTCAGCTCATGGTCTGCGCGGTCATCGCCAAGCGCCGCGCCCGCGACCCCGAGGAACCCCCGGCCCCGCCCGCCCCGGCGCCCGGCCCGCGCGTCCGGCCGGACGGCCACGACGCGCCGTAGTCACGCGGAAGCACGCCCCAGCACCCCAAGCACTCCCGAGTGCGCCCCGTAGACGGCCGAACGCGTCTCGTTCACGGGCTCGTTGACCCGGATTTCCGGCACGGACAGCCCGCGAGGGCTAACGTTCCGTCATGACCGCAGCCCCCGTACTCGATCCCCGGCGTACCGCCCTCGTCCTGGTCGACCTCATGGACCGCCTCGTCGCGCTGCCGCTGGAACCCCGCAAGGGTGCCGAAGTGCTGGCCGCCGGAGAGGAGTTGGCCGAGCGCTGTCGCGCCGAGGGCGTGCTCGTCGTACTCGTCCGGGTCGAGAGGCCCACCGTCGCCGAACAGCCGCCCGGCAGCGGTCTCGCCGCCGGGCTGCGGCACGACGGCGACCTGGAGGTGGTCAAGCGGACCATCGGCGCGTTCCAGGGCACCGAACTGGACGAGTTGCTGCGCGCCCGGGGCGTCGACACCCTGGTCCTCGGCGGCATCGCCACCAACCTGGGGGTCGAGTCCACCGCCCGCGCCGCCGCCGACCTGGGCTACGAGCTGGTCTTCGTGGAGGACGCGATGGCCGCGTTCACGGCCGCCGAGCACGACGCGTCGGTACGGCTGGACTTCCCCCGGCTGGGCACCGTCACCACCGTCGGACGGCTGGGCTTCGGGGACGCAGTCGAGTGAGAACCCACCCTTCCGGCCACCTCACCGACCGCCCCGACCGCCCCGACCGTTCACCGCACCACCCCGCGCCCCGCCTTCTCCACTCATCTCGCCCGTCTCCACCCTGAAGTGGCTCCCGGACCGGCCGGGCATGAGCACCGGCATCGCCATCACGGGGCTCCGGCGGCGTCGCCCTGATCGGCCCAGCTACGCCTGGAGGGCGACGCGGCTGGTCACGGGGTCACACACCGGGTGCCCGGCCGTCGCGTGCCGTGCCGGGCACCCTCCGTACGGGCGTGGCGCCGAGCGTGTGAGCGGCTGCCCGGACGTCCGGGCAGCCGCCCGGGGCTCTGCAAGAAGCCGACAAAGGGCATGCCCGTTTCCTGTGGCTTCACATGCCCACGTACCGGCGAGTCACTGCGCAGACTGGAGAGTCCCGCCACGCACGGCAGCAACGAGGGGACCCCGACATGCACGGCTCGCGTATCGCCGCGATCGGCCACTACCAGCCCGCCAGGGTGCTCACCAACGAGGACCTGGCCCGCATGGTCGACACCAGCGACGAGTGGATCACCAGCCGGGTCGGCATCCGCACCCGGCACATCGCCGGCCCCGACGAGCCGGTCGACGAGCTGGCCGCGCACGCCGCCGCCAAGGCCCTTGCCACGGCCGGCCTCACCCCCGGCGACATCGACCTGGTGCTGGTCGCCACCTCCACGGCGATCGACCGCTCCCCGAACACCGCCGCCCGGGTCGCGGCCCGCCTCGGCATCCCCGAGCCGGCCGCGATGGACGTCAACGTGGTGTGCGCCGGCTTCACCCACGCCCTGGCCACCGCCGACCACACCGTCCGCGCGGGCGCCGCGACCCGTGCCCTGGTGATCGGCGCGGACAAGATGTCCGAGGTCACGGACTGGACCGACCGCACCACCTGCGTCCTGGTCGGCGACGGCGCGGGCGCGGCGGTGGTCGAGGCGTGCGCGCCGGGTGAGGAGCCGGGCATCGGGCCGGTGCTGTGGGGTTCGGTGCCGGAGATGGGCAACGCGGTACGGATCGAGGGCACGCCGCCGAGGTTCGCGCAGGAGGGGCAGAGCGTGTACCGCTGGGCCACCACCCAGTTGCCGCCGATCGCCCGGCGGGCCTGCGAGAAGGCGGGCATCGCACCGGCCGACCTCGCGGCGGTCGTCCTGCACCAGGCCAACCTGCGCATCATCGAACCGCTCGCCCAGAAGATCGGCGCGGTGAACGCGGTCGTCGCCCGCGATGTCACCGAGTCCGGCAACACCTCCGCCGCGAGCATCCCGCTGGCCCTCTCCAAGCTGATCGAACAGGGCAAGGTACGCACCGGCGACCCGGCCCTCCTCTTCGGCTTCGGCGGCAACCTGTCGTACGCCGGCCAGGTGATCCGCTGCCCGTGAGCCAGGGGTGGCCCAGGGCACGGATACGCAGGTGAGAGGCGCTCCGAAACCTTGGTATTGTTGTCCACGTCGCCGCCGGGAACACCCCCGGCCGGGTGACAGACACCTTGTCCGGGTGGCGGAATGGCAGACGCGCTAGCTTGAGGTGCTAGTGCCCTTTATCGGGCGTGGGGGTTCAAGTCCCCCCTCGGACACGAGCAGAGACCCCACTTCGCGTGGGGTTTTTCTGTTCCCCGGGTTGTGGCGTGACCAACCGTGTGGCCAACAGCCTGCCGAATCCCCAGCTCCAGCTCGGCCACCAGGTGGGCCGGGGCGGCCACGACCGCGCCGAAGCTGGGGCCGGCGCTGTCCCCGTCGCTCCAGGACACGGAGTCGCCCACCTCGCGGTACCCGTGGGGGACGACCGGCCCAGGACGGGGAAGTCCGCAAGGTAGGCCACCGGTGCGTCCCGGGTACGGGTCAGCGGCCAGTCCCGCACGCCGAGCAGCACGCCGCCCGCGCCGGCGGCCCGGTGCTCGTGTGCGACACCGACGCCCTGGCCCCCACCATCTGGCAGGAGCGCTACCGAGGCCGGACCACCGCCCCCGTCCGGGACCTCGCCCAGGGCCATGCCTCCTCGCGCCCTCTACCGGCTCACCTCCGACAAGGGCGCCCCCTTGGACGACGACGGCCTGCGCGACGGCGAACGCCTCCGGGGCCGGATGACCGACCGCCTCCGCGGGACCCTCGCCGGCTCCGGAGTCCCCTGACGGGAACTCCACGGCGACCGCCCGGCCCGCCTGACCCACGCCCTCGGCACCGTGGACGGCCTCCTGGCCGGCGGCTGGAAGCTGGCGGACCCCCTCGGCCGACGGACCGGCGAACCGACCAGAACGCGAGAACCGCTCACTTACCCGTGCCGCATCCCTTGACGCACTCCTTTCCGAAGGATTAACTCACGTCCTAAATTAAGCCCTGAGGAGCCCACGGCGCTTCGGGGTCGTCTACCTCCCGGAAAGGGACAGCTGGAGCCATGCGCAGCATCCGAGCCGCGGCCACAGGCGCCGTCGTCATGTCTCTCGCCCTCGCGGCAACGGCGTGCGGAGGAGGTACGGACAGCGGGGACGGAGCCGGCGGCTCGTCCAAGACGCTGACCTACTGGGCCTCCAACCAGGGCGCCAGCGTCGCCGTGGACAAGCAGGTACTCCAGCCCGAGCTGGACAAGTTCGAGAAGCAGACCGGCGTCAAGGTCAAGGTCGAGGTCGTGCCCTGGTCCGACCTGCTCAACCGCATCCTCACCGCCACCACCTCCGGCCAGGGCCCCGACGTGCTGAACATCGGCAACACCTGGAGCGCCTCCCTCCAGGCGACCGGCGCGCTGCTGCCCTGGGACACCGAGAACTTCGCCAAGATCGGCGGACGGGACCGCTTCGTCGACCCGGCGCTCGGCTCCACCGGCGCCGAGGGCAAGGACCCGGCCGCCGTGCCGCTGTACTCGATGGCGTACGCCCTCTACTACAACAAGCAGATCTTCGCCGACGCCGGCATAACCGGGCCCCCGGCCACCTGGGACGAACTCGTCGCGGACGGCGCCAAGATCAGGGCCAAGGGCAAGTCGGTGCTCGGCGCCGAGGGCTCGAACCTCTCCGAGAACGTCCACCACGTCTTCGTCTTCGCCAAGCAGCACGACGCCGACTTCTTCTCCGCCGACGGCAAGCCCGACTTCACCGGCCCCAAGGTGGTCGACGCCGTCAAGCAGTACGTCGACCTGATGGCCAAGGACAAGGCCATCCCGCCCGGCAACGCCGAGTACGCGCAGAACCAGTCCGTCAGCGACTTCGCCAAGGGCAAGCAGGCCATCCTGCTCTGGCAGTCCGCCGCCGCCAACCTCAAGTCCCAGGGCATGAAGGACGACGCCTACGGTGTCGCCCCCGTACCCGTCCAGCAGGGCGCCCCCGGACCGGGCGCCCAGGTCAACTCGATGGCGGCCGGCATCAACATCGCCGTCTTCAAGGACAGCCACAACCTCGGCGGCGCCACCGAGTTCGTGAAGTTCATGACCAGCGACGCCGAGCAGAAGATCCTCAACAAGGCGTACAGCTCCATCCCGCCGGTCAAGGCCGCGCAAGGAGACCCCGCGTTCGACGGGCCGTCCACCGCCGTGCTCAAGGACACCCTCGCCAAGAGCGCCGCCGCGCTGCCGCAGGTCGCCACCGAGTCGCAGTTCGAGACCGCGGTCGGCACCGCGGTGAAGGACCTGTTCGCCGACGCCGCGGCCGGGCGCGCGGTCACCACCGCCTCCGTCAAGGCCAAGCTGGAGAAGGCCCAGCAGCAGATGCCGGCGGCCTGACCTCCATGACCTCCACCGTTCTGAAGGAACCGGTGCGCGAGGACACCCCCGG
>NZ_JBHXLV010000270.1:0-7519 GCF_042721685.1 Streptomyces sp. NPDC058459
CCTCTCCGGAGGCGCGGGCCGTCGCCCGTACCCAAACCCTCATCAAGGGCAGGGACGGCATCGGCACCGTGCGCCGTACCACCCTCCCCGGCGGACTGCGCGTCGTCACCGAGACGCTGCCCTCCGTGCGCTCGGCCACCTTCGGCATCTGGGCGCACGTCGGTTCCCGCGACGAGACCCCGGCGCTGAACGGCGCCACCCACTACCTGGAGCACCTGCTCTTCAAGGGCACCGAAAAGCGCTCCGCCCTCGACATCTCCGCCTCCATCGACGCGGTCGGCGGCGAGATGAACGCGTTCACGGCCAAGGAGTACACGTGCTACTACGCACGCGTGCTCGACACCGATCTGCCGCTCGCCATCGACGTGGTGTGCGACATGCTGACCGGCTCGCTGATCCGCGAGGAGGACGTCGACGTCGAACGCGGCGCGATCCTCGAAGAGATCGCCATGACCGAGGACGACGCCGGCGACTGCGTGCACGACCTGTTCGCGCGCACCATGTTCGGCGACAACGGGCTCGGCCGCCCGGTCCTCGGCACGGTCGACACCGTCAACGCCCTCACCGCCGACCGCATCCGCCGCTTCTACAAGAAGCACTACGACCCGACCCACCTCGTCGTCGCGGCCGCCGGGAACATCGACCACGCCAAGGTCGTCCGCCAGGTCCGCGCCGCCTTCGAGAAGTCGGGCGCCCTGCGCGACACCGGGGCCCTGCCCATCGCCCCGCGCGAGGGCAGCCGCACCATCCGCACCTCGGGCCGCGTCGACCTGGTCGGCCGCAAAACCGAGCAGGCGCACATCGTCCTCGGCATGCCCGGCCTCGCCCGGAACGACGACCGCCGCTGGGCCATGAGTGTGCTCAACACCGCCCTCGGCGGCGGCATGTCCTCCCGGCTCTTCCAGGAGGTCCGGGAGAAGCGCGGTCTGGCCTACAGCGTGTACTCCTACACCTCCGGCTTCGCGGACTGCGGTCTGTTCGGGGTGTACGCGGGCTGCCGCCCGAGCCAGGTGACCGACGTGCTGAAGATCTGCCGGGACGAACTCGACCAGGTCGCCGGGCACGGCCTCTCCGACGACGAGGTCAACCGCGCCATCGGCCAGCTCCGCGGCTCCACCGTGCTCGGCCTGGAGGACACCGGCGCGCTGATGAACCGCATCGGCAAGAGCGAGCTGTGCTGGGGCGACCACATGTCGGTGGACGAGACGCTGACCCGGATCGCCGAGGTCACCCCGGACGAGGTCCGTTCGGTCGCCCGCGACATCCTGGGACAGCGTCCGTCGCTGTCGGTCATAGGCCCGCTGAAGGAAAAGCAGGCGGCCCGGCTGCACGACGTGGTCGCCTGACCCACCCGGCCCCTCAACTGCGGTAAGGAAGCGAAGAGATGAGCAAGCTGCGCGTGGCGGTCCTCGGCGGAGGCGGCCGCATCGGGTCCGAGGCGGTGCGGGCCGTCGAGGCCGCCGAGGACATGGAGCTGGTGGCCTCCCTTGGCCGGGGCGACAAGCTGGAGACGCTGGTGGAAGCCGGCGCCCAGGTCGCCGTCGACCTCACCACCCCGGCCTCTGTCATGGGCAACCTCGACTTCTGCGTGCGCCACGGCGTCCACGCGGTCGTCGGCACCACGGGCTGGACCGACGAGCGCCTCGCGCAGCTGCGGGGCTGGCTCGGCCAGTCCCCGGAGACAGGGGTGCTCATCGCCCCGAACTTCTCCATCGGCGCCGTCCTCACCATGAAGTTCGCGCAGATCGCCGCGCCGTACTTCGAGTCCGTCGAGGTCGTCGAGCTGCACCACCCCGGCAAGGTGGACGCCCCCTCCGGCACCGCCACCCGCACCGCCCAGCTCATCGCCGAGGCCCGGCGTGAGGCCGGTCTGGGCGAGGCCCCGGACGCCACGGTCACCGCGCTGGACGGGGCCCGCGGCGCCGACGTGGACGGCGTGCCCGTGCACGCGGTCCGGCTGCGCGGCCTCCTGGCCCACCAGGAGGTGCTGCTCGGCGGCGAGGGCGAGACCCTCACCCTCCGCCACGACTCGCTGCACCACAGCAGCTTCATGCCGGGCATCCTGCTCGGTGTGCGCCGCGTGGGGTCCGCTCCGGGCCTCACCTTCGGCCTCGAACACTTCCTGGACCTGGGCTGAGTACCCCCACCTCATGCGCGCGAAGATCACCTACCTCGTCACGGCCGCCGTCCTGGTCTTCTACTTCGTCCTGGTCGGCAGCCGGGGCGTGATGCTCATCCAGTCCGGCACGCTCCTCACCGTCACTTTCGGAGTGGCCGTGCTGATCCTGCCGGTCATCGGCGTCTGGTTCCTGTGGAAGAACACCCAGTTCGTCCGCCGGGCCAACCAGCTCGCCGCCGAGCTTGAGGCCGAGGGCGGCCTGCCCGTCGACGAACTGCGCCGCACCCCGGACGGCCGGATCGACCGCGACTCGGCCGACGAGGTGTTCGCCCGGCGCAAGGCCGAGACCGAGGCCGCCCCCGACGACTGGCGCAGCTGGTTCCGGCTCGCCGTCGCCTACCACGACGCCCGCGACACCCCGCGCGCCCGCAGGACGATGCAGCGCGCCATCGCCCTGCACGACGGCCGCCACCTCCCCGCCTGACCCCGTGACGCCAGAAGGGGCCGCTCCGCGACAGCGCGGACGGCCCCCTCTCGCGTGCCTGGTACGGCCTCAGCCGCGCCGGTACTCCGTGGCCCACGCCTCGATCGTGTCCGAGGCCAGGTCGAACCCCGCCGGACGGTTCAGGAAGTCCAGCGTGTGCGTGGTGAGCAGCGGGGGAGTGTCGTCGGGGGCGCGGTCGTCGCGTACCAGCGTCAGCGCCTGACCCTGCACGGTACGGGGCAGCCCCAGCCAGCGCACCGGCTGCTGCGCCGTCCGCAGCGAGACGACCCGCTCCCAGGGCACCGTACGCGTGACGAGAAAGCCGACCTGGCGCAGGCCGCGCGGGCTCACCCAGACGCCCATGCGCAGCACCCGCAGCGCGCTGAGGACGATCGCCAGCGAGGCCACGAAGGTGGTCCCGGCGGAGGCCGTGGTGCCGGTCAGCGCGGTGAGCACGGCCCCGAACAGCACGAACGAGGAGAACAGCAGCCCCAGCGCCGCCCCGCCCACCCGCCACGGTCCGGGACGGTACGGGCGCCGCCAGCGGTCCCGGTCGTGGTAAGGCAGCGAGCTCTCGTCGGCCGCCTCGAAAGTGCGGTCGGCCGTCAGGAAGGGCAGGGGCACGGCTGTTCCTCGCAGGATCCTCGCACGGGCTTGTGCCCGGTGAGGCTATCCGCCTGTGGTCCGGCTCACCAGCGGTGGAGGTCCGGAAGGGTCAGCGCCCCGGCGCCGCCTGCGAATGCCCGGCCGGCGGCCCGGACGGAGTGGACAGCGCGGGCATGCCGACGACCAGGGCGCCGACTATCCCGGCGACGAGGGTCAGCAGGAGCAGCGAGCGCCCGGCCCGCTCGGCGCGGGAAGCGCGCTCGGGGGGCGGGGGAGTGACATTGCCGCGGAACCTGTCGGCCTCGGCGATGAAGGCGAAGGGTACGGGCTCACGACGACGGAACATCGGGGGTGGATCTCCTTCCAGGAGGTGCGGAAGCTGTCGGAGGCCGGGGCCGGCCTCACCGGAGCGGCCTTACCCCTGATAGACGTCAGGAAGAACCAAAAGGTGCCCATGTCCGGAAAACCGCTGGATGCGATCTTTGAGGTGAGGTGCTGCTCCGACCGGTTCGCGTGCCCCGTATGGTGGCTGCGAACCCCGGAAGTGATGGAAGGACCCCAGTGACCACCCCCGAGCCGTTCACGCTCCGTAGTGACGTCACCGTCGAGCTGGTGAAATCCAGCGCGTCGGACAGCGATGTCCTCTTCGCCGCCCGAGTCTCCACCGTGGGCGAGCAGTCCCTGGGCGAGCTCCAGAAGGACCCCGAGCGCTCCAGGGGCCTCATCAACTACCTGGTGCGGGACCGGCACGGCAGCCCGTTCGAGCATAACTCGATGACCTTCCTCGTCAGCGCCCCGATCTTCGTCTTCCGCGAGTTCATGCGGCACCGCGTCGGCTGGTCCTACAACGAGGAATCGGGCCGCTACCGGGAGCTCCAGCCGGTCTTCTACGTCCCCGACACCTCCCGCAAGCTCGTGCAGGAGGGCCGGCCGGGCAAGTACGTCTTCGCCGAGGGCAGCCCCGCCCAGTACGACGCGGTGCGCCACACCCTGTCGGAGTCGTACGAGCAGGCGTACACCGCCTACCAGAAGCTGCTCGCCGAGGGCGTCGCCCGCGAGGTCGCCCGCGCCGCCCTCCCGGTCGGCCTGTACTCCTCGATGTACGCCACCTGCAACGCCCGCTCCCTGATGCACTTCCTGGGCCTGCGCACCCAGCACGAGCTGGCCAGGGTGCCGTCCTTCCCGCAGCGGGAGATCGAGATGGTGGGGGAGAAGATGGAGGCCGAGTGGGCCCGTCTGATGCCGCTCACCCATGCCGCCTTCAACGCCAACGGCCGGGTGGCCCCGTAACGAAGCCCTGTTCCCCGCTCGGAACGGATGTACGGATCAACCTCCCGAAGTGTCCGTATTGCGGCATTTAGAGAAGTTCATCTAGCCTGATCAAACGGACCCGGCACTGCTTGAACCCCCGAGCAGGCAGTGCCGGGCTCCTTGTTCGCCGCGAGGTCGTCGCGAGTTTGTCCGGACTTTCCCGCCACCCCCACGGGCAGACCATGGATCGAGTACCGAGTAGCGTGTCACCCATGGCTCCGATCTCGACTCCGCAGACCCCCTTCGGGCGGGTCCTCACCGCCATGGTCACGCCCTTCACGGCGGACGGCGCACTCGACCTCGACGGCGCGCAGCGGCTCGCCGTCCACCTGGTGGACGCAGGCAACGACGGCCTGATCGTCAACGGCACCACCGGCGAGTCACCCACCACCAGCGACGCGGAGAAATCGGACCTCGTACGAGCCGTCGTGGAAGCGGTCGGCGACCGCGCCCGCGTCGTGGCCGGAGTCGGCACCAACGACACCCACCACACCCTCGGACTGGCCCGCCAGGCCGAACGCGACGGCGCCCACGGCCTCCTGGTCGTCACGCCGTACTACAACAAGCCCCCGCAGGAGGGCCTGTACCGCCACTTCACGGCCGTCGCCGACACCACCGGCCTCCCGGTGATGCTCTACGACATCCCCGGCCGCAGCGGCGTCCCCATCAGCACCGAGACCCTGGTCCGCCTCGCGGAGCACCCCCGGATCGTCGCCAACAAGGATGCCAAGGGCGATCTCGGCCGCGCCAGCTGGGCCATCGCCCGCTCCGGCCTCGCCTGGTACTCAGGCGACGACATGCTGAACCTCCCCCTGCTCTCCGTGGGCGCCGTCGGCTTCGTCTCGGTCGTCGGCCACCTCGTCGCCCCCGAACTGCGCGCCCTCGTGGACGCCTACACCTCGGGCGACGTCGTCAAGGCCGCCGAGATCCACCAGAAGCTGCTCCCGGTCTACACCGGTGTCTTCCGCACCCAGGGCGTCATGACCATCAAGGCCGCGCTCGCCCTCCAGGGCCTGCCCGCCGGATCGCTGCGCGCCCCGATGGTCGAGTGCTCCCCGGAGGAGATCGCCCAGCTCAAGATCGATCTTGCCGCCGGCGGGGTACAGCTCTGACAACAGACTTCAGCACCATCCGAGCCACACAACTGCATCGCACAACAGCACAGCGGGCCACCTGTGCCCGCACCCATGACAACAACCACACGCACTGAACGTCATGCGCGCCACGTGCCTCCGGGTAGGTGGCGCGCTTGGTCAGGAGAGTCTTTTGAGTCATCCGCACCCTGAACTGGCCCCCCCGCCGCCGCTCGCCAAGGGCGCCATGCGGGTCACCCCCCTCGGCGGTCTCGGCGAGATCGGCCGGAACATGACGGTCTTCGAGTACGACGGCCGTCTGCTGATCGTCGACTGCGGCGTGCTCTTCCCCGAGGAGGAGCAGCCCGGAGTCGACCTGATCCTGCCGGACTTCTCGTCCATCCGGGACCGCCTCGACGACATCGAGGGCATCGTCCTCACGCACGGCCACGAGGACCACATCGGCGCGGTCCCCTACCTGCTGCGCGAGAAGCCGGACATCCCGCTGATCGGCTCCAAGCTCACCCTCGCGCTCATCGAGGCCAAGCTCCAGGAGCACCGCATCCGCCCGTACACCCTGGAGGTGGAGGCGGGTGACCGTGAGCGGGTCGGCCCCTTCCACCTCGAGTTCGTCGCGGTCAACCACTCCATCCCGGACGCGCTCGCGGTCGCGATCCGCACGCCGGCCGGCATGGTCGTGCACACCGGTGACTTCAAGATGGACCAGCTCCCGCTGGACGGCCGTCTCACCGACCTGCACGCCTTCGCGCGGCTGAGCGAGGAGGGCATCGACCTCCTCCTCTCGGACTCCACGAACGCAGAGGTCCCCGGCTTCGTCCCGCCCGAGCGCGACATCTCGGGCGTGCTGAACAACGTCTTCGCGGGCGCGCACAGCCGCATCATCGTGGCGAGCTTCGCCAGCCATGTGCACCGCATCCAGCAGATCCTGGACACCGCCCAGAAGTACCGCCGCAAGGTCGCCTTCGTCGGCCGCTCCATGGTCCGCAACATGGGCATCGCACGGGACCTCGGCTACCTGAAGGTCCCGCCGGGTCTGATCGTCGACGTCAAGCAGCTCGACGACCTGCCGGCCGACAAGGTCGTCCTGGTCTGCACGGGTTCCCAGGGGGAGCCGATGGCGGCGCTGTCCCGCATGGCCAACCGGGACCACCAGATCCGCATCGTCGAGGGCGACACGGTCATCCTGGCCTCGTCCCTCATCCCGGGCAACGAGAACGCGGTCTACCGCGTGATCAACGGCCTCACCCGCTGGGGCGCCAACGTCGTGCACAAGGGCAACGCCAAGGTGCACGTCTCGGGCCACGCGTCCGCCGGCGAGCTGCTGTACTTCTACAACATCTGCCGCCCCAAGAACCTCATGCCGGTCCACGGCGAATGGCGCCACCTGCGCGCCAACGCCGAGCTGGGTGCCGCGACCGGCGTCCCGCACGACCGGATCGTCATCGCCGAGGACGGCGTCGTCGTCGACCTGGCCGAGGGCAAGGCGAAGATCGCGGGCAAGGTCCAGGCCGGCTATGTCTACGTCGACGGCCTCTCGGTCGGCGATGTGCGCGAGCCCGCGCTGAAGGACCGCAAGATCCTCGGTGACGAGGGCATCATCTCGGTCTTCCTCGTGATGGATGCCTCCACCGGCAAGATCACGGGCGGCCCGCACATCCAGGCCCGCGGCTCCGGTATCGAGGACGCGGCCTTCGCGGAGGTGCTCCCGAAGATCACGGAATCGCTGGAGCGGTCGGCCCAGGACGGCGTCGTGGAGCCCCACCAGATGCAGCAGCTGATCCGCCGGACGCTGGGCAAGTGGGTCTCGGACACCTACCGCCGGCGCCCGATGATCCTTCCGGTCGTCGTCGAGGTCTGATCCGCGACGCTCCGACCTGCACTGGGGCCCCTCGACCGGTGTCGAGG
>NZ_JBHXLV010000271.1:0-7479 GCF_042721685.1 Streptomyces sp. NPDC058459
AGAGCTACCAGGCCGGACTCGAATTATGCGCCAGCCTCCTCTGGATCCGACACCTCGAATCACAGCCTTGATCACAACTCCACACAGGCCCTAGGGGCAGACGAATCCGCGCTGGGGTGCAGCCACCGCGCCCCGTCGGGCGTCCTTCCTGCTGACCCACCGGCTCATGGCGCCTCCCTCCGGGATCTGGTCACGGAGTGTGAGGAAACCAACCAATCATTCGATACGTATAAGGACGTGAAGGACGAAACAGGGGAGAGATCATGCAACCGTTCACGCTCAACTACGCACGGCCCGCCAGCCAGTTGGCTGTCACCGCACCGTACGCGTACGACTCCGCCCTGCAGTTGAACGTCCTGCCGGACGGGCGGATCGCCGCGACCGACCGCGCGGTCCTGCTCGCCCTGGGGACGACGACGTCCACGGCGGGTTCCAAGACGCACTTCGACGACTGATAGCGGGCCCGGAACGATGACCGTACTCATCCTGACCAATGACGAGGACGTCACGGCGGACATGGTGGTCCTGCGGCTGGGCGAGGCGGGCGTGCCCGTCGTCCGGTTCGACCCCGCCGACCTCACCAACGGGGTGGCGATCACCGGCGAGTACACGGGGGACGCCCATGACGGGCAGTTGTCCGTCGGCGGACGTCTGGTAGGGATGAGCGGCCTGCGCTCTATCTGGGTGCGCAGGCCGGGCGACGCGGCCGCCCGCGCCGGCCGGCCGTCCTCCTGGCTGACCCAGGAGTCGGCGCAGGCGCTGTACGGCATGCTGCGATGCGGCGACGCCCGCTGGATGAACCATCCGGACGCGGCGCGCCGGGCCCGGCACAAGCCGTGGCAGCTACGGCTCGCCCAGCGCAGCGGGCTGCCGGTGCCGGCCACGCTGATCACCACGTTCCCCGACACGGCGCGGGAGTTCGCGGAACGGCACCGGGACGTGGTGGTCAAGCCGGTGTCCGGCGCGCATCCGCAGGAACCGCCGCGCGCGGTGCCGACCAGCCGGGTCGCGCCGGGCACCGATTTCAGCGCCGTCGCCCTGGGTCCGACGCTGCTCCAGCGGCGGGTGGACAAGCGGGCCGACATCCGGCTCACGGCGGTCGGCGACCGGCTGCTGGCGGCACGCAAACCGGCCGATCCGGATGCCCATCCCGACCATGTGGACGTCCGTTTCGCCCCGTCCGTCTCCCCCTGGCTCGCCACCGAGGTGCCCCCTCGGGTGGCCGCGTCGGTCCGCCGCTATCTGCGGGCCGCCGAACTGGCGTACGGCGCTTTCGACTTCGCGGAGGACGCGGAGGGGACCTGGTGGTTCCTGGAGTGCAATCAGTCGGGCCAGTTCGGTTTCGTCGAGCTGGACACCGGTCAGCCGATCGCCGAGAGCATCGCCCACTGGCTGGCCGGAGACGACGGGCCGGTGCGGCCGTATACCCATGACGAGAGGGGCAGAGTGCCCTGATGCCGTGGACGGCGGCCGGGAGAAGGGAGCGCTCGATGCGCATCGGACTGCTGGGAACGGGCCCCTGGGCACGCACCGCGTACGCCCCGGCGCTGGCCGGCCACCCCGGCGTGGACTTCGCCGGGGTGTGGGGGCGTGCGCCGGAGGCCGCGGCCGCGCTGGCCGGGGAGTACGGGGTGCGGACCTACCCGGACGTGGACACGCTGCTGGCCGACGTGGAGGCGGTGGCGGTGGCTCTCCCGCCCTCCGCACAGGCGGAGTTGGCGGTGCGCGCGGCTCGGGCCGGCCGGCATCTGCTGCTGGACAAACCGCTGGCGCTGAGCGTGGCGGACGCGCGGGCGGTGGCCGAGGAGGCGCGGCGGGCCCAGGTGGCGTCGGTGGTGTTCTTCACCACCCGGTTCCAGCAGGAGCCGGAGGCGTGGATCGAGGAACAGGCCGCCGAGGCGGGGTGGTTCACGGCGCGGGCGCAGTGGCTGGGCTCGGTGTTCACCAGCGACAGCCCGTTCGCGGCCTCGGCGTGGCGGCGGGAGAAGGGCGCGCTGTGGGACGTGGGTCCGCACGCGCTGTCGGTCCTGCTCCCGGTGCTGGGGGACGTACGCCAGGTGCTCGCGGCGGCGCACGGTCCCGCGGACACCGTGCATCTGGTGCTGGACCATGCCACCGGCGCGTCGAGCACGCTGACACTGAGTCTGTCGGCGCCGCCCTCGGCGGCCGGGGCCGATGTGGAGCTGCGGGGCGAGTCGGGGGTGACACTGATGCCGAGGAGTTCGGAGGGCGCGGTGCCCGCGCTGGCCCGCGCGGTGGACGCGCTGGCATCGGCCGCCCGTACCGGCCGCCGGCCCGCGTGCGACGCCGCGTTCGGTCTCCGGGTGACCGAGATCCTGGCGGCGGCGCAGGCACGGCTCAGCGCCGGACCGGTCGACTAGTGTCTTCTCCCGGATCGATCCTCCAGAGCCGGCGGCGCCTGGGCGGCCACCTGGCGCTGGTGTGACCCCGAGGCGGTCTGGCTGGGCGAGGTGCCGAACATGCGGCGGTACTCGCGGCTGAACTGCGACGGGCTGGAGTAGCCGACGGAGAAGCCGACCGAGGCGACATCGTGCCGGCCGGTGAGCAGGCGCATGCGGGCTTCGTTGAGGCGCAGCTGCTTCTGGTACTCCAGCGGGGTCATGGAGGTGAGGGCGAGGAAGTGGCGGTGGAAGGAGGACGGGCTCATCGCGGCGATGGCGGCGAGGTCGGCGACGCGCAGTGGCTGGTCGTAGTGTTCGCGGACCCAGCGGATCGCCCGGGTGAGATGGGCGTGCCTGCTGTCGGCGAGGCCGATCTGGCGGATGGTCGCTCCCTGCGGGCCGCCGAGCAGGCGCCAGAGGATCTCCCGCTCGATGCCGGCGCCGAGTGCGGCGATGTCGGCGGGATGGTCGAGCAGGGCGAGCAGCCGGGCGAGGGCGTCCAGCAGTAGCGGGGACACGGGACCGACACCGACAGCCGACGGTGAGTACGCGCCGGACGCGCCGGATGGGCCGCCGGGGCCTCCGGTGTCGAGGAGCAGCGAGGCGATCCGGCCGGGGTTCAGCGCGAGCGCCACGGCCATGAACGGCTCGTCCTCGTCCGCGGCGACGATGCTGCCCACCACGGGCAGGTCGACGGTAGCGACGAGGTATTCGCCGGTGCCGTACCGGTAGACCTCACCGTTCAGGGCGGTGTGTTTGACGCCGCCCGCGATCAGGGCGAACGCGGGCTCCAGCACGTCGCCGGTCGGCTGGGTGGTGCGTGTCGTGCGCAGGACCGACAGGCCGGGCAGCGCGGTGGCGGTGAGGCCGTCCCGCGCGTGCCGGGTGATGGCGTGCCTGATGCCGAGGAGCCGCTGGTCCATGACGCCAGTCAAACACGAGGGCGTGCGATCACCGCGATGTCGGCAGGATCAGGCAAGACACGGAGAGGATCGTTCTAACGCCTCCGCGGCGAGTGCGTTTCTATGGAATTCCTGAACGCCGGATTCCGGCACCGCGCGAGAAAGAAGCAGAGAATGAAGACGCGCCTCCTCGGAAACAGCGGTCTCGAGGTTTCCGCACTCGGGCTCGGCACCATGAACATGACCGGCCCCTACGGCCCGCCCCAGGACCCGGGGGAGATGATCACTCTGCTGCGTTCGGCCGTCGAGCGCGGTGTCACCTTCTTCGACACCGCCGAGGGTTACGGTCCGCTGGAGAACGAGAAGCTGCTCGGCGAAGCCTTCGAAGGCATGCGCGACGAGGTCGTGATCGCCACGAAGTTCGGCCTCGACATCGATGTGGAGACCGGCGAGCAGGTCGGCGGTCTCAACAGCCGTCCCGAGCACATCCGCACGGCCACCGAGGCCATGCTGAAGCGGCTGAGGACGGACCACATCGATCTGCTGTACCAGCACCGGGTCGATCCCGAGGTGCCGGTCGAGGAGGTCGCTGGCACCGTCAGGGAGTTGATCGCCGAGGGCAAGGTCAGGCACTTCGGCCTCTCGGAAGCGGGCGTGGGGACCATCCGCCGCGCCCACGCGGTCCAGCCGGTCACCGCCCTGCAGAGCGAGTACTCGCTGTGGTACCGCGAGCCGGAGGCCGAGATCATCCCCACGCTCGAAGAACTGGGTATCGGGTTCGTCCCGTTCTCGCCGCTCGGGGCCGGCTTCCTGACCGGCGAGATCGACCTGACGACGGAGCTGGACCCGACCGACTTCCGCAGCGGCGTCCCGCGCTTCGCCGCCGAGGCGCGGGAAGCGAACCTGGCCCTCGTCGACCTCATCCGCGAGGTGGCCACGCGCAAGGGCGCGACGCCCGCGCAGATCGCGCTGGGGTGGCTGCTGGCCCGGAAGCCCTGGATCGTGCCGATCCCCGGAACGACCAAGCAGCACCGCCTTGAGGAGAACCTGGGCGGCGCGGACATCACCTTCGCCGCGGACGAACTCGCGCGGATCGACGCGGCGGCCTCCGAGCTGCGGCCGGCGGGCGACCGTCTGCCGAAGTCCATGCTCGACCTCACCGGCCAGTGACGAGGAACTCCTCGGTGAGGCGATCAGGGTCCGCCGCGATCAGGTGGTGCCGGCCACCATGTTCGGCCTGGTCTCGCACGCCGGGGCGGGCCCGGCGTAGCGTGGGCGTGTGAGATCGCTGCGTGGCTGGTCACCGGGCCGAACGCGGGAGCGGCGCGGCTGGCTGCGGGGTGCTCCCCCGCCGCCCTGGGTGCGGGTCCTTCCGGTGCTGCTGCTGATCGCGGTCACGCTGGCCACGCTCGTCACCCCGCACGCGAGCGATCTGGGCTTCCTGCTCGGCGCGATCCCCCCGCTGGCGGTGCTGTCGTACGGGCCGCTGGCGACGGCGGTACTGGGCGCGCTGGTGATCGTGTCGCTGGTCGTGCCGGTGACCCATCTGAACCGGCCGGGCGACACCGACCTCCTGACCATCGCGTTCGTGGCCCTGCTGAGCGTGTTCGTGTCCTATGTGCGCAGCCACCGGGACGCCCAGCTCGACACCGAGCGGGGGATCGGCGAGGCGGTGCAGCGGGCGGTGATGCCTCCGCTGCCGGAGCGGGCCGGCGGCGTCCGGTGCGCGGGGTTCAGCCGGGCCGCGCAGGACGGGACGCTGCTGGGCGGGGACTTCTTCGACGTCCGGGACGGCCCCTACGGGGTACGGGCCGTGATGGGGGACGTGAAGGGGCACGGGCTGTCGGCGGTGCGGACGGTGGTGGCGCTGCTGGGCGCGTTCCGGGAGGCGGCGCTCGACCAGCGGGCGCTGGAGACGGTGGCCGCCCGGATGGACCGCAGGCTGGTGGTGGACTCGTCCGGGGTGCGGCACGCGGAGCTGTTCGCCACGGCGGTGCTGCTGGAGTTCTCCGCCGACACCCGGACCGTACGGGTGGTGGCCTGCGGGCATCCGCCACCGGTACTGCTGCGCGCCGGACGTGCGCGGGAACTGACGGTCACCCCGGGTCCGCCGCTGGGCATCGGACTCCTCGGGGTCGAACCGCCCAAGGAGGTCACCGTGACGCTGGACCCGGGCGACCGGCTGCTGATCGCCTCGGACGGGCTGTGGGAGGCGCGGGACACGTCCGGCCGCTTCTATCCGCTGCCCGAGCGGCTGGCGGCCCTCGCGGACACCCGCACGGCCGGGCTGCCGGACGCCCTGTGGGAGGACGTACGCCGTCTGGGCCACCGGGTCGACGACGACGCCAGCGTGCTGGTCCTGGCCCCGGAACCACCGGCCCGCTGACCCGGCGCTCACCCGGACGGCCGACGGGCGGGGCGGAAGAAGCGCTTCTATGCTGAGAGCCCCGGGGGATCAGCCCCGGCCGCAGGTCCGGCTCTCATGTGCTTGGAGTCAGCCCATGCCCCGTTCCGCAAGCCGCCTGCGCCGGGGGATCGCCTCGGCCGCCGCGCTCGGTGCCCTCGTCGTCCCGCTCGCCGCGGCCCCCTCGTCGGCGGCACCGCCCACCGCGGGTTCCCCGAGCCCCTCCCCCGGCGGCCCCGATGTGCGCGCCCTCACCCCCGAGGTGAACCGTCAGATCGACGACGCCGTGCGGCGGGTGATGCGCGAGGCGGACGTCCCCGGTGTCACGGTCGGCGTCTGGACCCCCGACAAGGGCAGCCACGTCCGCTCCTTCGGTGTCGCCGACAGGAGCGACAGACGCCCGATGTCCCCGGATCTGTACATGCGGATCGGCAGCGAGACCAAGACGTTCACGGTGACCGCCCTGCTGCAACTGGTCGACCAGGGGAAGGTGGGCCTGGACGATCCGATCGGCAAGTACGTCGACGGCGTACCGAACGGCGACAGGATCACACTGCGTCAGCTCGCCGGCATGCGCAGCGGTCTCTTCAACTACTCGGAGGACCCGGACTTCGTCAAGGCGCTCACCTCGGACCCCCGCCGGTCGTTCACCCCCCGGCAGTTGCTGGACTACGCCTTCGAGCATCCGGTGCGGTTCCAGCCGGGCGCGGAGTTCTCCTACTGCAACACCAATCTGATCCTGCTCGGGCTGGTCGTGGAACAGCGCGGCGGGCAGCCGCTCGGGGATTACATCCAGCAGCATGTGCTGGACCCGGCCGGGATGACCCGTACGTCGTTCCCCGACGGGGCGGAGTTCCCGAAGCCGCACGCGCAGGGGTACACGGACCAGACCGCCGACGGGAAGGTCGAGGAGACGGCCGGCTGGAACCCGTCCTGGGGGTGGGCGGCCGGGGCGATGATCTCCGATCTGGAGGATCTGCGGACGTGGTCCCGCACGGTGGCCACCGGCCGGTTCCCGGACGGGGAACAGCTGGTCTCCCCCGCGACGCAGCGGGAGCGCCTGACCACCCGGCCGACCGGGTTCCCCGGCGCCGGCTACGGCCTGGGCATCTTCGACGTGCACGGCTGGATCGGCCACAACGGCTCACTGCCGGGGTACGAGTCGCTGACGGTGTATCTGCCCTCGGCGCGGGCCTCGCTGGTGGTGCTGCTGAACACGGACATCACGCACGACGGCCAGGAGCCGAGCACGCTGTTCGGAAAGGCCGTCACGGAGATCGTCTCTCCGGAACACGTCTACGAACTGCCCGCGCAGAACGCCCAGCACTGAGGGGGACCGGCCCCCCCTTCGGACTGCCGAACCTGACCGGCGGTCACCGTAGCGGCCATCGCAGCGGTGCCCGGTTCGCGCCGGACCGGGCGAGTTCGCCCTCTCTGAGCAGCAGTCCGAGGACTACAGAGGTGCGGTGGACGATCTCGGCCACGTCGGCGCGGACGCCGGCGTCGACACGTAGATGCTCACCGGCGAGGAGCCGGCCGTCGGCGCCCTCCAGGCCGACGGTGGCGTGGACGGTGCGGGCGAGCCAGGCGACGACCCGGCGCGGGTGCCCGCACCGCGGGGCGCAGGTGGTCGAGGAACTGTTCCGCCCAGGTGGCGGCGGTTTCGTACGGCGGTAGGGCGTGGGTGCCCTCGCCGGCTCGGGCGGCCACGTCGTGGACCCCGTCCCCGTCTCGGCCTCGGTGTTCGACGGCCGACGTTACCCGCCCCACC
>NZ_JBHXLV010000272.1:0-7392 GCF_042721685.1 Streptomyces sp. NPDC058459
GCCCGGGTCAGCGGCGGCGTACGAGCACGAAACGCAGCGTGATGCCCGGCCGCGCCTGGGCCGCGCCCGCCAGGTCCGCCGGGTGGACCACGGCCGGGACCGGGTAGCCGCCGGTCGTGGGGTGGTCGGCCAGGAAGATCAGGGGCAGGCCGTCCGGCGGGACCTGGATCGCCCCCGACACCATTCCCTCGCTGGGGAGTTCGCCCGAGCGGGCGCGTTCCAGCGGGACTCCCTCCGTGCGCAGGCCGATGCGGTTGCTCGCCGGGGAGACCCGGTACGGCCGGGTGGTCAGGTCGCTCAGGGCCTGCGGGGTGAACCAGTCCTCGCGGGGGCCCAGCGTGATCCGCAGGACCAGCTCCGCCGGGGGAGCGGGCTGCGGGGCGCTGTCCAGCCGGGCCAAGGGTGCGGCCGGGCGGCCGAGCGGGAGCACCATGCCGTCCGCGAGGGGCGGCGGGCCCAGGCCCGACAGCAGGTCCGTGGCCCGGCTGCCGAGCACCGGCTCCACCGCGACCCCGCCCCCGAACGCGACGTAGCTCCGCACCCCCGCCACCGCCGCCCCCACCTCCAGCACCTGGCCCGCCGCCACTCGGACCGGCGCGCCCCAGGGCGCCGGGCGGCCGCCCACCGTCACCGGGCAGGGCGCGCCGCCCACGGCGACGGTGACCGCCGAACGGGCGCTGACGGCGCACCCGTCGAGCGTCGTCTCCAGTACGGCCGCGTCCGGGGAGTTGCCGGCCAGCCGGTTGACGAGCGCGGCGGCGGGCGGGTCGAGCGCGCCGGAACGGGGGACGCCCAGGTGGGCGTGGCCGGGCCGCCCCCGGTCCTGCACGGTCGTCAGCGCGCCCGCCCGCACCACCACCAGCGCACGGTCCGTCACGCGTCCTCCACCGGGACGAAGCGCACACGCGTGCCCGGCGCCAGCAGGGCGGCCGGTTCCCGCGCGGTGTCCCACAGCACGGCGTCCGTACGGCCGATCAACTGCCAGCCGCCTGGCGACGAGCGCGGGTACACGCCGGTGTACGGCCCGGCCAGCGCGACCGATCCGGCCGGGACGGACGTGCGCGGGGTGGACCGGCGCGGCACGTACCGGTGCTCCGGCAGGCCGGTGAGGTAGCCGAAGCCCGGCGTGAAGCCGCAGAAGGCCACCGTGAACGCGGTGTCCGCGTGGATGCCGGCCACCTCGCGCGCCGACACGCCCCAGCGGGCGGCGACCTCCGCGAGATCCGGGCCGTCGTAGCGCACCGGGAGTTCGACCGGGGCGGCGACGGCCGGGGGAACGGGCGGCGGTTCGGCGGCGGTGAGTTCGGCGGCCCGTCGTACCGGGTCGTCCAGGCCGTCGAGCAGGACCGTACGGGCCGCCGGGACGATCTCGCGGGCGGACAGCGAACCCTCCGCGCGCCGCCGCAGCAGCTCGGCGTGCAGCGCCCGCACCTGCTCCGCCGTGGCGACCTCCACCAGCAGCGCGGGTTCGCCCACCGGCAGCGCTCTCATGCGAACGCCTCCACCGGCACGCCCGCCGAGGCCAGCCGGTCCCGTACCCGCCGGGCCAGCCCGACCGCGCCGGGGGTGTCGCCGTGCAGGCACAGGGAACGGGCCCGTACCCGGACGCGGGCCCCCGAGAGCGCGTCCACCTCGCCGGAGCGGGCGAGGTCCAGCGACCGCGCCACCACCACCTCCGGATCGCTGACCACGGCACCCTCCCGGTCGCGCGGTACGAGCGTGCCCTCGTCGGTGTAGGCGCGGTCCGCGAACGCCTCCGGGACGCCGCGCAGGCCCGCCTGCGCGGCCGCCTCCAGCAGACGCGAGCCGGGCAGTCCCAGCACCGGCAGCCGGGCATCGGCGAGGAGCACCCCCTCGACCACGGCGCGGGCCTGCTCCTCGTCCCGTACGACCCGGTTGTAGAGCGCGCCGTGCGGCTTGACGTAGGCCACGCGGGCGCCCGCCGCGCGGGCGAACACCTCCAACGCGCCGATCTGGTAAGCGACTTCGGCCGTCAGCTCGGCAGACGGCACGTCCATCGCGCGACGGCCGAAACCGGCGAGGTCCCGGTAGGACACCTGGGCGCCGATCGTCACCCCGCGCGCGGCCGCCAGTTCGCACACCCGGCGCATGGTGGCCGCGTCCCCGGCGTGGAACCCGCAGGCCACATTGGCGCTGGTGACGACGGACAGCAGCCCCTCGTCGTCGGTCAGCCGCCATCGGCCGAAGCCCTCTCCGAGGTCGGCGTTGAGATCGACCGGTCCGATCGCGGTCATGGGGCGGGTACCTCCTCGGGTACGCGGTTCGGTCGAGGCCGAAGCGTGCGGAGGGGCGGGGTTCGGTGAGCGGTGCGGTGCGGGTCCTGTGGGGGAGACCATGCGGAATATTGTAGAGGATCGTTGAACAATCTTTCCATAGGTGCGTTGTCCTGCCTCGTGCCGTGCGGTTGAATTCCGGGCATGGCAGAGCATCCGAGCCGACTTGCCGAAGACCGGGTCCTCCTGGGCCGTACCAGCACCGCCGAACGCGTCTCCGACATCCTCCGGAGCCGGATCGCGGAGGGCTACTTCCCGCCCGGCACCCGGCTGTCGGAGGACAGCATCGGCGGCGCCCTCGGGGTGTCCCGCAACACCTTGCGCGAGGCGTTCCGGCTGCTCACCCATGAACGGCTGCTGGTCCACGAACTCAACCGGGGCGTCTTCGTCCGGGTGCTGAGCGTCGCGGACGTGGAGGACATCTACCGCACCCGCGCCCTGGTCGAGTGCGCCGTCGTACGCGGCCTCGGCGAGCCCCCGTACGCCCTCGAAGGACTTGCCGGCGCGGTCGCCGAGGGAGAGTCCGCCGCGCGGGAGAGTGACTGGAAATCGCTGGGTACGGCCAACTTCCACTTCCACCGGGAACTGGTCGCGCTGGCCCGCAGCGAGCGCACCGACGAACTGATGCGCGGCGTCTTCGCCGAACTCCGGCTCGCCTTCCACCACGTGGACCACCCGCGCCGCCTCCACGAGCCCTACCTCGCCCGCAACCGCCGGCTCCTCGACGCCCTGCGTGCCGGAGACCGCGGCGGGGCGGAGGAACTGCTGTCGACCTACCTGGCCGACTCCCTCGAACGGGTGCTTGAGGTCTACCGGCGCCGGATCGACGAGGAGTGAGGCCCCCGCCGGGGAGCCTCTCGCGCCGCTGCGACGGCCGTCGCTTCCGCACCGTTTGGGTTGTTGTCGGACCGAGGACCTAATCTGTGCACCGTGACTTCGCCTGCACCGACGGACCGCGTTCCGCCCCAGCTCAGCGCGGCGCCGCGCCCCGCACCGGGCCCGGCCGCCGACGAGGGGCTGGCGCGGCGGCTGCGCGCGCTCGCGTGCACGGCCCCGCTGCACGACCTGGACGCCCGCAAGGCCAACCTCGCCGGTGAGTACTCGACGTACGGCATGGCCGAGGTGGCGCTCGCCGCCATCGACCTCGTCACGCTCAACATGGACTTCGACACCGGCGCCGACCACGAGCAGATCGTCGCCCGCCTCGTCCCCCGCATCGCCGCCCAGGCCCCGCACCGCACCACCGCCGAACACGGGCGCGTGGCCCGCTGGGTGCTGGAGAACCTGATCAACGTCGGCAGCGCCGACCGGGGCTTCCGCGCGGTGTACGGCACCTTCGCCTCCGACGGCAGCTATGTCCGCCGCGACTACGACTTCAAGCTGATCGAAGAGGTCCCCGGCCCCGGCGGCACGGTGTACCTCCGGACCACCGACGAAGCCGTCAACGTCCTGGTCGGCGCCCTCGACACCGACGTCACCAGCGCCCAGATCGCCGCCGAGGTCAAGCTCGAGGTGCTGATCAGCCGGGGCCGGCTGGCCGACGCCCAACTCGCCGCCGAGCAGGCCCGCTACCGCACCGTGCAGTACTCCGAGACCCTGCGCCGCGCCCTGGACGCCACCCGGCGCGACGTCCGCGCGGTCGACTGGCTCAACTCCGTGCCCGACATGATCGCCGAGGCGCTGGACCACGTGGCCGACCGCTACCGCCACGAGAACGCGATCCTCACCAACATCCGCAAGGCCCGCGACGAGTCCGAGGAGCCCGAGCACAAGCGGCGCGCCGCCGAGCTGGTCGACATCGTCAAGGACTGCATCCGGCGCCACACCCAGCTCCAGTCCCGGCTGCTCGAGGCGGGGCCGCTGTTCCGCGCCGAGCAGGACCGGCAGGCGTTCGCCACGTCCGCGGGAGCCTCCGCCATGGACCTGTACGGGCAGCTGGTCGCGCCGGTGCTGCCGTTGCCGCTCCAGCAGGCGATCCGGGTCACCGACGCGTTCTTCGCCGGCGGGGTGGGGCCGCGTACGCCGGTGGCGGTGCGGGTGGGGGACCTGGTCGACATCCTGCTGACACCGCCGGTCGAGCGGGAGCATCTCGGGGCGGAGATGCCGGAGCCCGACCTCATCGCCACGCCGGACGACAGCCGGTTCTCGGAGGAACAGGTCGCCGCCGCCAGGGCTTTGCTGGAGCTGCCGCCCGACGCTCCTCGGAGGCTGTCGGGGCTGTTGGCCGATGCCCGGACGGCTGCGGGGTTCGAGCTGGCGTACCTGGTCGCGCTGATGGCCATTCATGCGGCCAGTCCCGCGGTGGGGACCGCTTACCGGCAGGGGGAGGCGAAGTTGCTGTTCGCCGTCGATGACGGCGCCGAGCTGGACGATCCCGACTTCGGTGGGGCGGATCTGATCGTGGGGACCGCCTTGTTGGACGCGGTGGGGATGGCCGGCGATCGGGCGGTGGCCGGGTGAGTGGCCTTCCCGCCGTCGAGGCTCCCCGCGCCCGAGCGGCGGAGCCGCGTGATCCAACGCGGCCCCGCGCCCCTGGGCGGGCTCCGGTCGCCCCCTGTTTCGAGTTCAAGGAGTCTGCGTCGTGACCGAGCACGCCGAGTGGAACGACGTCGAAGCGCCGGCGCCGCCGCCTGCCGTCACCCCCGCCGACGCCGCCGACGCGGCTCGGCTCGTGGCGTTCGGGCTGCAGCCGAAGCTCCAGCCCGCGCGGGATCAGGAGTACACCGAGCTGCTGCGGCGGTACCGCGAGGACGGGGCGTTCGCGCGGCTGGCCGACGCCGTGGCCACCGGACTCGGGCTCGTCGTGCTGGAGGTGTCGCCCCGGGCCGGGATGGCCGTGACGGCCGCCGAGGACTCGGTGTTCGCGGTGCGGATGGGCGACTACGCCCGCCGTACCGCCGCCGACTCCGCCGACCGCTTCCTGCACGGCCTGGCCCACCTGTCCGTCGCCGCGCTGGCCTTCCCGCGCCCCGAGGACCTGGCCGACGACTCCTACATCGGGCGCGTCACGGTCAACGGCGTGGACGCCTTCGTACGGCAGGCGTGCCGCAGGCTGGAGGAGCGGGCCGCGCGGTCTGGGGAGAACACCGACCCGGTCACCGACGCCCCCGGCCTGGAGGCCGCCTGGCGTATCTGGGCCCGGCGCAGCGCCACCGGCGCCACCAAGGACGCCCGCCGCCCGGCCGCCTCCACCACCGGCATCGTCGCCAAGGCGCTCGGCTTCCTCACCGACTCCGGCTTCCTCCAGCGCACCGGCGACGACCACGGCGGCACCTACCGCACCACCGCCCGCCACCAGCTCCAGGTACGGGACGTGGCGGGCGCCGCAGCCCTCACCGAACTGCTCGAACTGGGCGTCGTGACCGAGACCGGAGGCACCGCCACCCTGCTGCCCGCCGAGGACACCGACGACCTGGACCTGGTGGCCGACGCCGGACTGCCCTTCCACTCCTGACCCGCTCCCCGAACCACCGCACCTTTTCGAAGACTTACGACGAGAGTCCGCCATGTACGAGCTGTCCCGCGTCCGCCTCTACTCCATCGGGCCCGCCGGCGCGCGCTACGCCGACACCGTGCTCGACCTGCGCGGCGTGGGCGCCCCCGTGCCCGATCCGGCGCCCACCCAGGCGGAGTTCTTCGAGGAGGAGCCGGTCGGCCCGCCGCGCCGCCCCGCGCCCGCCGGTGTGCTGTTCCTGGAGAACGGCGGCGGCAAGTCCGTCCTGCTCAAGCTGATCTTCTCGGTGATGCTGCCCGGCCACCGCAACACCCTGGGCGGCGCCAGCTCCGGCGTGCTGCGCAAGTTCCTGCTCGCCGACGACTGCGGGCATGTCGCGCTGGAGTGGCAGCACGTGCAGACCGGAGCGTGCGTGGTCGTCGGCAAGGTCAGCGAGTGGCGCGGTCGCCAGGTCTCGGGCGACCCGCGCAAGTTCGCCGAAGCCTGGTACTCCTTCCGGCCCGGCCCCGGTCTCAGCCTGGACAGCCTGCCCGTCGCCGAGTCCACCGCCGTACGGCCGCTCGTGGAGGGCGCCTCCGGGGCGCGGGGGCGCCGCCGCACCATGAAGGGCTTCCGGGACGCCCTCACCGAGGCGGGCAAGAGCTACCCGCACCTGGAGGCGCACTGGGAGGAGACCCACGAGCGCTGGACCGAGCACCTCGGCGACCTGGGCCTCGACCCCGAACTCTTCCGCTACCAGAGGGAGATGAACGCCGACGAGGGCGAGGCGGCCGGCCTCTTCGCGGTCAAGAAGGACTCCGACTTCACCGACCTGCTGCTGCGCGCCGTCACCGACACCCGTGACACCGACGGCCTCGCCGACCTCGTCAGCGGGTTCGGCAACAAGCTGGGCCGCCGCGCCGAACTCATCGCGGAACGCGACTTCACGGCCGGTTCGGCCGACCTGCTCGGCCGGATCGTCGACGCGGCCGACGCCCGCACCCGCGCGCGGGACGTGCACACCGGCGCCGAGCGCCGCACCCGTACCCTGGCCCGGCGGCTGTCCGCGCGGGGCGTGCGCGAGCGGGTCCGCGCAACCGACCTCGCCCAGCGGGTCACGGCCGCCGCCCAGGCGGTCACCCACTCCGAGGGCGCCCGCGGGCGCAGCTCCCTGGTCGCGGCCGAACTCGCCTATCGGCACGCCTCGTTGGCGCTGGCCGCCGCCGAGAAGACCGCCGCCGCGCAGAAGCGCGAACTGGCCGACGCCCGCACCCTGTACTCCGCCTGGCAGGCCGCCGAGGCCGTGCTGCGCCACCGCGCCGCCGCCGACCGGGCGGCCAGGGTCTCCGCCGCCATCCAGGAGGCCGAGCGGGACGCCGCACCCGCGCTCGCCGCCCGCGCCAAGGCCGCCGTCGACCTCGTACGCGCCCTGCACGCCGCCGCCGGGAACGCCGACGCGCTCGCCAACGAGGAGGAGGAGCGCTCCGCCGCTCTCCAGGAGGTCAGCGACGGCGCGTACCGCGACTCCACCTCCGCCGCCACCGACGCCCAGCGGGCCCGCAGCGAGATCGGGCACCTGCGTCAGCGCCTCGCGGAGGTCGAGCAGGAGACGGCCGAGGCGGTCCGCGCGGGCTGGCTCGACGACAGCGCCCCCGAATCCGACCC